>NZ_JAKKRH010000020.1:0-92322 GCF_025654465.1 Shewanella sp. SM101 | reverse complement strand
GACGCCGGTGACGGCGGCATCGCTGTTTTCAAAGGTGTCGTTGTCGAGCACATCAATGATAACGGCGGTGTCTTCGTTGGTGAGGGCGGTGTCGGCCACGATATCCGCGACCGGGGTCACGGTGACGCTAATCACTTGGGTGACACTGTTGCCATCATCATCGGTGATGGTAACGGTGAAGCTGTCGTTGCCGTAGTAGTCTGCGACAGGGACATAGCTCCACAGGCCCGTTGCYGGGTCAATGGTGGCGGTGCCGTTGGCGGGATTGCCGCTGACGGTAAACACTGTGCCGTCCGTCAGGCCATCGGCATCAGTCGCGGTTAAGGTGCCAGTGATGGCCGCGGCATCTTCAGAACGGTGACATTGACGGTGGTGGTTTCAGTCACGCCGCCCGACGTCACGGTGTAAGTGAAGCTGTCAGTACCATGGAAGTTCGCGCTTGGGGTGTAAGTCACGGTGCCATCGGCATTGATGGTCACGGTGCCGTTGGCGCCATTGGTGACGCCGGTGACGGCGGCATCGCTGTTTTCAAAGGTGTCGTTGTCGAGCACATCAATGATAACGGCGGTGTCTTCGTTGGTGAGGGCGGTGTCGGCCACGATATCCGCGACCGGGGTCACGGTGACGCTAATCACTTGGGTGACACTGTTGCCATCATCATCGGTGATGGTAACGGTGAAGCTGTCGTTGCCGTAGTAGTCTGCGACAGGGACATAGCTCCACAGGCCCGTTGCYGGGTCAATGGTGGCGGTGCCGTTGGCGGGATTGCCGCTGACGGTAAACACTGTGCCGTCCGTCAGGCCATCGGCATCAGTCGCGGTTAAGGTGCCAGTGATGGCCGCGGCATCTTCAGCGCCATTGCCTGAGGTGCCGCCAGTGACCGTGGTCGGATCATCGACTGGCGTTACTTTAATCGTTAATGTGGCGGTCGAACCAGTGTTAGTCGTGTAGGTGATGACCGGCACTGTGCCGTTCCAGTTTGCATTCGGCGTGAAGGTGTAAGAGCCATCGGCATTGATGACTAAGCTGCCATCCTCTAAAGTAACTGTGGTGCCCGCGGTCACGGTATCGTTGTTTACGGTAAAGCTGACCACAGATAGTTCATTATCCACATCGCTGTCATTGGTGAGCACGTTGCCTGTGGCAATCGAGTCTTCATCAACGGTATTAGTATCGTTGGCTAACGCAGAGGCATCATCAACAGGGGTCACATTAATGGTTAATGTGGCTGTTGAACCAGTGTTAGTCGTGTAGGTAATGACAGGTACTTGGCCATTCCAGTTTGCATTCGGCGTGAAGGTGTAAGAACCATCGGCATTGATGACTAAGCTGCCGCCTTCTAGGGAAACAGTGGTGCCTGCGGTAACGGTATCGCCATTCACAGTGAAGCTGACAACGGAAAGGGGGCTGTCGATATCGGAATCATTATCAAGCACATTGCCTGTTGCTGCAGTGTCTTCTGCAACTGTGGCGCTGTCATTTGCAAGGATGGAAGTATCATCGACAGGGCTGATATTAATGGTTAGCGTTGCTGTTGAGCCCGTGTTGGTCGTGTAGGTAATGACAGGAACTTGGCCATTCCAGTTTGCATTAGGCGTGAAGGTGTAAGAGCCATCGGTATTGATGACTAAGCTGCCGCCTTCTAGGGAAACAGTGGTGCCCACGGTAACAGTATCGCCGTTCACGGTGAAGCTGACAACGGACAGGGTGCTGTCGATATCGGAATCATTATCAAGCACATTGCCTGTAGCTACAGTATCTTCTGCAACTGTGGCGCTGTCATTTGCAAGGATGGAAGGATCGTCGACAGGGTTAACATTAATAGTTAGCGTTGCTGTTGAGCCAGTGTTAGTGGTGTAGGTGATGACTGGTACTTGGCCATTCCAGTTGGCATTGGGTGTGAAGGTGTAAGAGCCATCGGCATTGATGACTAAGTCGCCGCCTTCAAGTTCAACTGTGGTGCCTGCGGCCACTGTATCGCCATTCACGGTGAAGCTAACGACCGATAAGGTGTTATCCACATCGCTGTCATTGGTGAGCACGTTACCGGTGGCAACGGTATCTTCATCAACGGTATTAGTATCGTTGGCTAACGCAGAGGCATCATCAACAGGGGTCACATTAATGGTTAATGTGGCCGTTGAACCCGTGTTAGTGGTGTAGGTGATGACTGGTACTTGGCCATTCCAGTTTGCATTTGGCGTGAAGGTGTAAGAGCCATCGGCATTGATGACTAAGCTGCCGCCTTCTAGGGAAACAGTGGTGCCTGCGGTAACGGTATCGCCATTCACAGTGAAGCTGACAACGGACAGGGTGCTGTCGATATCGGAATCATTATCAAGCACATTGCCAGTTGCTGCAGTGTCTTCTGCAACTGTGGCGCTGTCATTTGCAAGGATGGAAGGATCATCGACTGGGCTGATATTAATAGTTAGCGTTGCTGTTGAGCCCGTGTTGGTCGTATAGGTGATGACAGGTACTTGGCCATTCCAGTTTTCATTCGGCGTGAAGGTGTAAGAGCCGTCGGTATTTAAAACTAAAACACCACCTTCGAGAGTCACTTCTGTGCCTGCTGCGTAGGTGGTACCGCTGATTTCGAAGCTCACAACACTTAGAGTGGAATCCACATCAGTGTCGTTATCGAGCACATTGCCAGTCGCTACAGTATCTTCATTGGAAGTGTTGCTGTCATTAGCAAGTGCTGAAGGTGAGTCTGCTGCAATGGTGAATTGTGGAATATTAACCGTCGTTCCAGTCAGTGCTTGGCCGCTTGTTGAGTAGCCTGAAGCTGCAATGGTTTCTGTGCCGCTACGGGCTAGAGTGACATAACCCGAGTTACCATCACTGCCTGGTGTATTACCTGCTGCGGTTTCTGGTAGGTTCTGAGTTGGGTCTTCACCGGATGCAATAAGATCTTGTAATGCTTGAATTTCATCTAGGGCTGCTTCGTTAGCCGTGCCAGAGGCTGCTGCAGTAGTTTCGCTGGGCGCGACTTCATTTGATAGCTTAGTGCCATCATCGAAGGTAATTTCATAGGTTGCGTTTTCGCCAATATGGAGCACAGCACCTTTAGGGAGTTGTTCGCCATCCTTAGCGGGTTGATTTGAACCATCAACTTCGACATTGATTTGCCCTTTTACTAACTTAAGCAAACCTTTCTTTGATGTAATTACCGATCCCATAGTAAGCTCCCAACAGCCAAAGTGTGTTAATCCATAGACGCACAAGTCCAACAAATATGTCGCACTGTGATACAAGTGGTGGAATTTTAGCTAACGAAACGACTTAAGTCAATTTTTTGACGCGCTTGTGTCGCCTGTTCTTATGCGGTTTTACGGATCTTAATACGCAAAAGTGACAATTTTTAGACCTGTAACTAGATGTAGTAGCTATATCTATAAAAAGGGCCGTATTTAGTACTTTTTAACTCTAAGATTAAGCATAGTTATAAGAAATTAATCTGGATTGGGAGAGTGGTTTTTACGGAAAAGAAGCGACACGATCTAGTTTTTAACATTTTTGGCAAGTGAAGTGGGTTTTAATATGCCAGCATTGGCAAGTGCCGTGATCTTTCGTTACTCAAATCACGGCGACTAGGTTGCAGGCATTGTAGAACTACAGATTAACCGCCTGACGATAACTTTGATTTGCGTTACCTTGTTCGCCTAACTGTTCTTGAATCCGCGCAAGCGCCAACCAAGAGGCTTTTGTGGGTTCGAGTCGGCAAACATTTTGCCAGCAGGTTCTGGCTTCTTTCATATCCCGTGTTTGCTGATAAAGTTTAGCTAAGCACATCTGGTAGTCGGCATTATTCTCATGGGTGATTTCATGCTTGAGTAACTGCTTACGGATTTCTGTATCTTGGGCTGTCGTTATTTCTGGAATGACTTCTAAAAGCGCTGATTCAGGAGCAGTGCGTAATTTTTTCGAGAGTAGCTTCAGCGCTTGCTCTTTGCGATTAAAGCGGCATAAACCCACAGCATAAATCGCCAAAAACTCAGACTGATTGCGCTCACTGCGAGATAACCACTGCCAGCATTGTTCTAAGGCTGCTTCGCCTTTAATGGTTGCGGCTTTGAGTAAAGCGCAGTGAGTGATTACATTGAGTTCATTTAGCTGGGTGTCATCTAGGATCTGGCGCTTCTTCAAAATAGGTAACAATAGCTTGAGCGCATCCCAATCCTCTTGTGCTCGATATAACTCGAGGGCGAGTTTGAGTACCGGTGCTTTGCTCTTACTTGTGGGGGCTAATTTATCGAGCTCGGCGCGGGCTAAAGCTAACTCTCCTTGTTTTAACAGATATCGAGTACGCGTGGTTGCGACGGCATTCGCGGCCAGCGGTTGTGTTGCAGCACGGTCAAGATATTGATCACGCTCTGCTATTTTCTGTTGATATTGGGCAGCACGAGCTGCTGCAAGTAAATTAAGTGCAGGGAGTTCGCCATTATCGGCGCCTTTTATCATAGCGCGTTCCGCTGCTGGCCAATCTTCTTCTGCCAGAGCCAGTGCACCCATTAAGGTATGCTTTTTCGCGGAGCGACGGCGCCAGTGGCGAGGAATAAAACGGCTACGCAGCATGAGATTAATAGCGCTAATCACCAACCATTCTAGTACTTGGAACATGGCATAAAATACAATTAAGGCAATGATCCCAAAGACTAAACTGGTCTCAATCTGGTAGTCACCTGCCACAATGTATACATAACCTGTGTTGCCCACCAACCAAGGGCTAATGCAGAGCCCTATCAGTATTATCCCTAAGAAAATTAATATCTTGATCATAATGGCACATCCTCTGATGAGGTCAGTTCACCATAGCTTGTCAGCTGTAATAGCAGAGGTTTTGCGGCAAAGGATTTCAGAGTAATAGGATCAAGTTCTAATGTCGCCAATGTATCGATTTTGGCGATGGCTTCAGCCGTCTTGTGATCTTGCGTATCAAAATAGGTTTGAATCCACTTACGCACCATCATTAGTGATTGGTGATAAGCAGCCCTGTCGTAGCGGTATAACGCAAGTTGAGATTGCAGCAGTTTATGACGAATGTTTTCAACCAGATACCACTGTTGCTCAGGAGCGAGTAAAGCGGGTGCATCGGCTGTTCTATGGCGTATGGTGATAAAGTCTTGGGTTAACGCTTTCCACGTCTTCCCTAAGTTGCTCTGCCAGTCATTTAAATCGCCAGTAATGTTTGTATCTTCAGGGGCATCGGTTTCTGCATCGGTGCGATTAAGGGGTAGTTTATCGAGTTGCTCAATTAAGGCATCGAGTGCTAATACACTACCATCAATATCTGTGGTTTTAATACTTGCAGTCGCGGCGATATCTTTTGCCAGAGCTTTACGAATAGGTAGCAAAGCGGGATTGTTCATGGCGGCGATGGTTTCATCCGCCGACTTTAATAGATCGGTGGCGGTGCGGGGATCTTTTTCTAACCAAAGTTTACGGCCCGCCATGTTTACTAGATATTCGGCTTCTGACGCCATCCAATGCGTTGGGCTGCGTTGGGCGAGTTTATTGATCCTGTCCTGCAGTTGATTTTGGTCTTCTGCCAATTTTGTTAATTCTTGATAGGTCTTAGCATCATTCAGTTGTTGCTGTTCAAGCTGGCCAATACGTTGATTGGGTTGTAGCAGGGCTTGCTGTAATTGGTCCTGCAGGGCGATATTTTTCGCATCCTGCGCCAGCAGTTGCTGTTGCATCTGTTGGTATAACATAAAACCGCCGCCAAGGGTGCAAGCGGTTAAACCCAGCGCTAATAACACCCCAAAGCGAATCGCCCATGAACTTCTATTGGGTACTGGCGTTTGACTCGGCGTGCTTGAAGGTGTGGCTTTGGCTGTTTGGGATTCAGTTGATGGCGCTGAAGTTATGGGCGTGTCATCAGTCGTTATTGATGGTTCAATAATAGAGGTAGCCTGTGATTCAGGGCTCTTTGCGTCGTGCTTGTTGTTATCCATTTAACAGTCCTTGAAAACATGCTACTGCCGAAATTCGAGTTAAATCGGGCTAAATAGCGCTTAGAGTTTAAGGGCGTTTAGCACGGCTTTGCTGTTGGCGGCATTGGCATTGGTGACTTGGGTTATACCAAAGGCGTGAGCTTGAGCTTCTACTCGGTTACTTGGGACTATGATATGACATGAGCGCAGCCATGCAAATAACTCTTTTGGCACTAGATTAATCAGGTTATCCAGTACTTCACCGCTGGTGACAACAATAGTGTCGATGCCAAACTCTTGCCATTGTTGTGCGATCTGTTGTCCATCGAGTGGTGGACAAGCCCGTTGATATACTTCCCAATAGCGCACTGTTGCACCGCGCTCAGCCAGTCGTTCAGCTAAGGCTTCACGGCCGCCAACGCCACGTATGATCGTAATCTGTTTACCTTTAATATCTTGCAAAGGCGCGAGCGTGAGTAGACCTTCGGTCTGTTGACAATCATCTGGGGCTTCGAGGGCTTCAATGCCGAGCTGATTTAATGCTTCCCAAGTCGCATGACCAACGGCGAAATATTGAGCTTGAGGCCAGCCTTTTATTCGAGAATGAGCGGTTGTTAAGGCATAGTCGGCAAAGCTGACTGCATTGGCGCTGATACAGATAATCATATCTGCGTGTGCCAGTGGGTGCGAGTTATTCGTTGTGATGGGCGGCGTTGCTTCGACACACAGCAGAGGTGTGACCCAGTGAGCAATGCCTCGTTCATTCAAGGCATCGATCATGGACTGATTGCGCCCTTCAGGGCGCGTCAGTAAGACTTTCATCGACTTAGGCTTTAGCGTAAACAGCGTCGAGTATGCTTTTTGCGCCTTTGCTCAATAGCTCTTCTGCAAGGGCAACCCCTAATTGCGTGGCGTCGGTTTTTGGACCTGTGATCACGCCTTCGATGATTTCACTACCATCAGGGTTACCGACTAGGCCGCGTAATGTCATCTCATCACCATTGATTTCGGCAAATGCGCCAATCGGCACTTGGCATCCACCTTCTAGGCGTGTGTTCATCGCGCGCTCGGCAATCACACGGTAGCGCGTTTCTAAATGTTCTAATGGTGCCAGTAGGGCCTTAACGCGTGCGTCGTTGGTGCGACATTCGATACCCACAGCGCCTTGGCCGTTGGCGGGCAAGGATTCTTCGGCAGAGATAAAGCTAGCAATCCGCTCAGATAATTTCAGGCGAATTAAGCCTGCAGCGGCAAGAATAATGGCATCGTATTCGCCGTTATCAAGTTTAGCTAAACGAGTGCCTACGTTACCGCGTAAATCTTTGATGATAAGGTCAGGGCGTGATGCGCGCAGTTGGCATTGACGACGTAGGCTCGAGGTGCCCACAGTTGCGCCTAATGGTAATTCGCTGATCGATTTATATAAATTCGATACAAAGGCATCGCGTGGATCTTCGCGCTCGCAAATAACTTCAAGGCCCAAGCCTTCAGGGAAGTCGACGGGCACGTCTTTCATTGAGTGCACCGCGATATCGGCAAGATCGTCTAACATGGCGACTTCAAGCTCTTTGACGAACAAACCTTTACCGCCCACTTTGGCTAGCGGCGTATCTAAGATAACGTCGCCTTTAGTGCTCATTGGCAGCAATTCCACCACAATACCGGGGTGAATGCGTTCTAATTCGGCTTTAACAAATTCAGCTTGCCACATGGCCAGCGGACTCTTGCGGGTTGCGATACGTATGCGGTTCTCAGACATGCCTAGTTTCCATCAAAGATCTTAGTTGCGCCAATGCTAACATTGGCAAATCGTTTATGTAAGGAAGCCGTATCGATTCTTTGAAGTTGGCGATGTTCTAGATACCGTGAAAGTGAGACGGGCTTCACGTTTAGTTGCTCGAGTTTGTAAAAGTGTTAACATGAGCACATTTCCCATAAGTGCTTAAGTGTTGTGTTTTTGAATGGATCGGCAAATACAGTTTCCTGATATAGCAGAAAGACTTAATAAGGTACGTATTGCACGCGCCCTAGCTTTGCTATCGCCGTTACAAAAACACTTATTCTATTTGATCCCCTTTTTAATTCACCAGAACGGTGTTCAGTATCCTGGCTATCATGCCGCCAATACGCCCTGTGGAATCAACGAGTATCAGGTTGGTGAGACTGAGTCCCAGGCCTGCGATGTGTTCTCGCTGCCTTTTACTACTCAAGAAGCGGATATCAATGCCTTTGAAGGTGTTTATGCGATGGGGAGTACTGGCAGTTTTGGCCAAAATGCCAAGAGCGATGTCGATGTTTGGTTAGTACATAGGGCTGATCTGTGTTCTGAGGATTTGGCGCTAATCAAGATTAAAGCGACTCGATTGACTGCTTGGTTTGCCGAGTATCAGTTTGAGGTGAATTTTTACTTAGTTCATCCGCAGCAGTTTTGTGGCGGTAAAGCCGTTCGCGGATGTCAATCAGCAATGGCCCATGAGCATAGCGGTAGTATGCAACATTGGTTATTACTTGAAGAGTTTTATCGCAGTCAAATTCGTTTGGCGGGTAAAACGATTGCATGGTGGCCAGACGCTAAACTCAATCCTGCGCTCTTGTCCTTAGGCGATGTACATGAATTACCTGCGAGTGAGTACTTTGGTGCTTCGTTATGGCAGCTCTACAAGGGCTTAGAAAAGCCCCATAAGGCGCTGATTAAAGTATTGCTACTCGAGGCTTATGCCAGTGATTATCCCCATTCAACTCTGCTTTGTGATCACTTATGGCAGAAAACGCTCGCCGGTGATTTTTCGACGTCGAATGATGCCTATTACTCTATCTATGAGATTATCGAAACCTATTTACTTAAGCAGAATGATACTCGCCGACTAGAGATAGTGCGGCGCTGCTTCTATTTAAAATGTGGCGTGCACTTGAGTCGAACCCAAGAGGGCAAAGATTGGCGTTATCCTAAATTGCAAAAGCTGGTGCAGGATTGGCAATGGCCAGATAGTCTGATTAGCACTTTAGACAATTGTGAACATTGGCATAGTGGCCAGCTCAATTGGTTTAACGAGCAACTTAATGAACTGTTATTAGCGAGCTACCAAACTTTACTACGTTTCGCATCGACACATGAGTTAAATGAAGGTTTGCGGATCGAAGATTTGGGAATGCTGACTCGCAAGTTGCATACCTATTTTAGTCAAGATGAAGACCAAATCGCTAAGCTGAATCTGCTGTGGAGTGCTTCAGTCGCTGAGTCCGAAGTGACTATGGTCTCAAGCTCCCGCGAGCGTCAATATTATCTGTATCGACAAGGGCCTCAGCCACAAAATTTGTTAGGCGAGTCGGCAATATGTAAGGGAAAAACCCCTTCAGCTTTAATGATTTGGGCATGTTTAAATGGGATCTCCACGCCGAGTACTCAATGGCATGAATATGGTCAGAGTAAGGCAAAGTCGAAACGGCTTACCGAAGCTTCTAAGCGGTTACTGAATTTTATCGACCACGATTGGCGTGTATCTAAACGTGACTTATGCCAGCCATGGCATTTTCGTAAGCTGATTTTCGTGCTCAATCTGGATTGCGATCCCACCATTGAATGGCAAGGACAGGAAATGATGGTCGATGTGATGAATGCGAACGTGTTCTCACTCGGGCGTAAAAAAGCCAATATGCTTGGTGCGTTAGATGCGATTTGCTTGAATAGTTGGGGTGAATGGCAGTGTCATCGCTTCGAAGGCGATACCGCGGTATTGCAAGCCTTAGCCTTTGTGACGCCGGGGCTAAGACGAGCCAGTTTACCTGTGGATATGGATGTGATCAGCTGTTCACAGAAGTTACGCCCACAGCTTAAATTAGCAGTGAAAAATCTACTAAAACAAACCATGCGTTTGTGCCAACAAGTGCAGCAATCCAGCACCTTAGTGCAGCCACTGCAGATAAGTCGTACTCGCTATGGGATCTTTTTTAATCCCTTAGGCATGGCCTATCAGGACTTAAGCGATGCCAAGTCATTTTATCAACAGTTATCCCGCAGTCATCTTGTACTATTGCCGCGGCCTGAATTAGGTGACGATCCCTTTTCGAGTATGCCGAAAGTGGTGCAGAACTATGCGGCTAAAGGCGCGATTCAGTATTTTCTACGCCAACGGGTCGATAACTTGGATGTATTTATCCTCGATGAGGAAAATCAACTAAGCCATTACGTGCAGGCGGGATCAAACATGGCCGAGTTGGTAAATAAAGTGAGCCATCACTATGTGTTCGATGAGCATTATGCTTCACGGGCGCGGTTTAATATTCCGCAATTTTTCCATTTAGTGCGGGTAGCCGGAGAGTTAACGGTGGCGCCTTTCGGTATCGATGTTAGCGATCAAGACACTGAGTTTTAGCTGGTTTTTAACATAAATAATGGGAGCCAAGGCTCCCATTATTGTTTTGCACTACGACAGGCTTAGATTAGAAGCTAAGCTTAATGCCGCCTTGGCGCTCGATAGACTCTTGCACGAATGGCATAAACTCGCCGCCATTTCGTCCGTCCATCCATTTACCTTCAACAAAACCAAAGTGATATCCGCCAAAGCGTGTGGCGACCCAAATCTCATGCAAAGGTTCTTGCTTGTTGATCACTATCTTAGAGCCATCAACAAATTCTAATTGCAATACGTTGCCACTGGCATCGATATCAAGATCGGCATCTTGCTCATCAATCGCAGTTTCAATCGCATTTTCTATGGCTTGGAACATGTCATCGGCGAGCTGGTGAAATTCTGTATCTGTCATGGCCATGCATTTCTGTCCTTTGCTTTCGTCAAGATGGGTGCGATTATAAGGCCATTAGTCACCAGATGCACAGATGTTGAGAAAAATGAGACTGTTTTTATTGTTATTGCTTGGTAGCCTATTCATTACTGCATGCGGCCAGAAGGGCCCCCTCTATCGATCTCCGGCCACAGAGGTGAATCAGCCTAAAAAGGTTGAGGCGTCTAAACCTGAGCCTGAAGTAGAAGAGATTAAAACCGAAATTCGAGCCATCGAAGTACAAAAAACACAACAATAATAGCAGCTATAACTATCATCACTATCGCAGCGATAAAGCGCAGTAAGGAATCAGACATTGGATCACTTTTTCTACCAACAAAATGCCCTGCACGCCGAAGGCTGCCAGGTCGCCGACTTAGCTCAAACCTATGGTACGCCGCTGTATATCTATTCCCGCGCCACGCTAGAGCGCCATTGGCATGCCTTTAATAACGCCGTGGCAGATCATCCACATTTGATTTGTTACGCGGTTAAAGCTAATTCGAACTTGGCCGTACTGAATGTGCTGGCACGTTTAGGCAGTGGTTTTGATATCGTTTCGGGTGGTGAGTTAGCAAGAGTGATTGAAGCGGGCGGCGATCCCGCTAAAGTGGTGTTCTCTGGCGTGGGTAAAACTGCGACCGAAATGGAACAGGCACTTAATCTGGGCATTTATTGCTTTAACGTCGAGTCGAGCGCCGAGCTTGAGCAGTTAAATTTGGTCGCAGGTCGTTTAGGTAAAGTGGCGCCAGTTTCCTTGCGAGTCAATCCCGATGTGGATGCGGGTACTCATCCCTATATTTCGACTGGCCTTAAAGAAAATAAATTCGGTATCGCTATGGATGAGGCCGAAACCGTCTTCGCCCGTGCCCATGCTTTACCACATTTAAAAGTGAAAGGTGTCGATTGTCATATCGGTTCGCAATTGACCGAAATTCAACCTTTCCTCGATGCAATGGATCGTATGCTAGCGTTGATCGATCGTCTGGCTGAACAAGGTATCGTCATTGAGCATTTTGATGTGGGTGGCGGTTTAGGTGTGACCTATGATGCTGAAACTCCGCCGCATCCTGATGTGTATGCCGCCGCCATATTAGCGCGTATGGGCGACCGTCAACTGAAGCTGATCTTCGAACCGGGCCGTGCGATTGCCGCTAATGCGGGGATTTTTGTTACTCAGGTGCTGTATCTGAAAGAAAACAGCGACAAGCGTTTTGCGATTGTCGATGGCGCGATGAATGACTTAATTCGCCCAGCACTTTACAGCGCATGGCAAAATATTATCCCAGTCGTGCCAAGGGACTCTGAGGCCTATGAGTTTGATATTGTTGGTCCAGTGTGCGAAACCGGTGACTTTTTAGGTAAAGATCGCAAGCTGGCTTTAGTGGCTGGGGATTTACTTGCTGTGCGTTCGAGTGGTGCCTATGGTTTTGCGATGGCCTCTAACTACAACACGCGTCCTCGTGCGGCCGAAGTCATGGTGGATGGTGAGCACGCTTTCTTAGTGCGTGAGCGAGAAAAATTGTCTCAGCTCTGGCAAGGTGAGCAACTCCTGCCGTAAACTAGAAAAATTATATTGATTCAGGCGCTTGGTTTCATACTTAATGAACGGCGCCTCGGCTTAAAGGATAAGTATCTTGATCCAATTCACTAAGATGCACGGACTGGGTAACGATTTTATGGTGGTCGATGGGGTCACGCAGAACGTGTTCTTTTCGCCTGAGCAGATCCGCCGTTTAGCCGACCGTAACTTTGGCATAGGTTTCGATCAATTACTGTTGGTTGAGCCGCCCTATGATCCCGATTTAGATTTTCATTATCGCATCTTCAATGCCGATGGTACTGAAGTCGAACAATGCGGTAATGGCGCCCGTTGTTTCGCCCGTTTTGTGCGTAATAAAGGCCTGACTAACAAGAGTAAAATCCGTGTCAGTACTTCGTCTGGCAAGATGACTCTGCGCTTAGAGCGAGACGGTACAGTTACCGTGAATATGGGCGTGCCTATTCTTGAACCAAGTCTGATCCCCTTTAAAGCCAAGAAAGCCGAAAAAACCTATTTACTGCAAACACCACTGCAAACCTTTTTATGTGGCGCGGCTTCTATGGGCAATCCCCATTGTGTGCTCGACGTTGAAGATGTGGCGAGCGCCGCTGTTGCTGAAATTGGTGCCATGCTCACTAAGCATGAGCGCTTTCCCCGTGGTGTAAATGTGGGATTTATGCAAGTAGTGGATTCGGGCCACATTAAGCTGCGGGTGTATGAACGTGGTGCGGCCGAAACTTTGGCCTGTGGCACTGGCGCGTGTGCGGCCGTGGTTGTAGGTCAAGTGCAAGGGAAGCTCGGCCAGCAAGTGCGGGTGGATTTACCCGGCGGTACTTTAACCATCAACTGGGAAGGCGAGGGGAAACCTTTGTGGATGACGGGCCCAGCGCAGCACGTTTATGATGGACAAATTCAGTTATGACAGAGCCTTTGATGCCGCAGACGAATGTGCCCTTTGATGAGTTGATTATTCGCGAGTATCTGCTGGATAATCCTGATTTTTTCAATCGCTATCCTGAGCTATTGCTGGCAATGCGTCTGCCCCACCTAGAGCGCGGCGCCATCTCTTTGGTGGAACGTCGTCAAGAAATGCTGCGCCAGCGAGTCAGCCAGTTGGAAGAAGAAATCACCAGTCTGTTAACCATGGCGGCGCGCAACGAGAAAATTTACCAATTCAATACCGAGTTATCCTTTCAGTTATTAAATTGTGCCGATCTAGTGTCACTCAAAGAAGTGTTGGCCGACAGTTTGAAATTACAGTTTAATTTCAGCCATGTGCGTTTGATCAGCGTTCTCGATACCGATATGAAGGCAATATGGGATCAAAGGCTGCATAAAGGTCACTATTTTGGTCGGCTAACGCAACAAGAGGCTAAACGCCTATTTGGTAGCGAAGTTGGGTCGGTGGCACTGACTAAATTGTCGGAAGACAACCCAGTGATTTTTGCCATTGCTAGCCAAGATGTCACCCATTTTCATCCTGATATGGATAACATGCTGCTGGAACAGTTGCGGCGTTTACTTGCGCATATGCTTGCTAAGCTGTAACAGCCGTAGAGCGATTTTGCTCACCCAAGGCTTGGCAAAACCCACGAGGAAACCGATATGAGTACGCAAACAGGCGAAGTGTCGGCATTAAATACTCAATGGTTACAAACCTTTGAAAGTTATCTGAGTACCGAGCGACAGTTGTCTGCCCATACAGTACGGAATTACCTTTACGAGCTTAATCGCGGTAGCGATCTCTTGCCCGAAGGCGTGCATTTACTCAATGTGAGCCGCGAGCATTGGCAGCAAGTGTTAGCCAAATTGCACCGCAAAGGTTTAAGCCCGCGATCGCTTTCTCTGTGTTTATCAGCGGTAAAACAATGGGGTGAATTTTTGCTACGCGAAGGCGTGATTGAACTTAATCCCGCCAAAGGCTTAAGTGCCCCCAAACAGACCAAACCTCTGCCGAAGAATATCGATGTCGATGCCATCAGTCATTTGCTGGACATTGAAGGTACAGATCCGCTGAGTCTGCGGGATAAAGCCATGATGGAATTGTTTTATTCCAGTGGTTTACGTTTAGCGGAACTCGCCGCACTTAATTTATCCAGTGTGCAATATGATTTGAAAGAAGTGCGAGTCTTAGGTAAAGGTAATAAGGAGCGTATCGTCCCTGTCGGTCGTTTAGCGATTACTGCGCTGCAGAATTGGCTCAATTGCCGAAAGCAGATCCCCTGTGAAGATAACGCCTTATTTGTGACTGAAAAAGGTAAGCGACTTTCCCATCGCAGTATTCAGGCGCGCATGGCTAAATGGGGTCAAGAGCAGGCATTATCGGTGCGAGTACATCCCCATAAGCTGCGCCATTCCTTTGCCACTCACATGTTAGAAGCGAGCGCCGATCTGCGGGCGGTGCAAGAATTATTGGGTCATGCGAACCTAGCGACCACGCAAATTTATACCAGTTTGGATTTCCAACACTTAGCTAAGGTGTATGATAACGCCCATCCTAGAGCGAAAAAAACACAGGATAAATAATGCGTTGCTATCTTAGACCTCAACATATTCAAGCGATCAGTTTCGATCTCGACGATACCTTGTACGACAATCTGCCGCATATTTTAAATGCCGAGGCAGAGCTGGCGACGTTTCTGTTGCAGACTTATCCATTATCGCAGGCGTGGCAACCCCATGATTGGCGCAGGCTAAAACTGCAACTTTTGCAGCAAAATCGTGAGCTCGCCCACGACACTAGCGCAGCCCGTTTAGCTACGCTTCGCCAAGGTCTAATACAATTAGGGTATTCGGCGACTGAAGCCGAACGCGGCGCCGAGCAAGGATTGGCGTGTTTTTATTTTCATCGCAGTCATTTTCAAGTATCTGACGAAGTGCTCTTATTACTCAAGCGCTTATCGCAGCATTTTAGATTAGTCGGCATCACCAATGGCAATGTGGACGCAGAGCGGATTGGTTTAGGGGAAACTTTCGAGTTTGTGTTGCATCCAGGTAATGGCGTGCATATGAAACCCGCTAAAGACATGTTCGAATTAGCTTGCTCGCGGTTAAAGATTGCACCGCAACACTTACTGCATGTTGGTGATAGCATGAATGCCGACGTTCGTGGTGCGCGGCTGGCGGGGTGCCAGTCTGTATGGCTAAATCCCAGTTTTGGTCGAGTCGATTCCTTACCGATAGCCGCCTTGTTGCCCCATTTAGAAATAGCCTCCCTCGACGCTTTGACAAAAGTATTGGCTATCGACGCAAACTAGCTTAGCGTACATTTTTAATCTGTATCTTTGGGTGATTGAGATCAAGGTTTGCCGGCCAAATTTGCACTAAAGTTAAGTTTTATATCACTAAAGTCACTGACTAAGGCTATTTTATGGCGCGTATCGGGTTGTTATTACTGCTCTCTTTATGTTGGATCGCGCCGGTATCGGCTCATGAGATCCATTCAGGTGGCGGTTTCATGTCGGGTTTTAATCATCCCGTATTGGGCTTCGATCACTTGCTGGCTATGTTGAGTGTGGGCATGTTGAGCACCCAGCTCGGTGGCCGCGCGATTTGGACTGTCCCCTTAGCATTTGTCACCTTTATGTTAGTGGGCGGGATTTTAGGTTTATATGCGATTGCCGTTCCCTTCGTTGAAATTGGTATCGCCCTTTCTGTATTGTTGCTCGGCCTTGCCATCGCTTTTGATCGTCAAATTCCGCTGTTATTCGCCATGGCCTTTGTGGGTGTATTCGCGATTTTCCACGGGCATGCCCACGGCGCAGAAATGCCGGAATTGGCCAGCCCAGTCCTGTATGCCCTAGGATTTTTATTTGGTACAGCAGTCATCCATTTAGGCGGCGTAATGATAGGCCTTGGAATGCAGCGGATGACAGGGCAACGCAATTTAATGCGCGTTACTGGCGTGGCGATTGCGGCCATGGGCGGCTATCTATTAGCAGGTTTTTAACGTAATAACAGGACGTTAGATTTACTGGATTAACGCGCCTTGAATTGCTTCATGCAAAGATGGGCGCGGCGTAGCAGTAGATTGACTTGCCGACGGCTCGCATGCATGTCGGCATCTCCCACCCTAAAATAACTCCCAGTGTAAGGATCACTGCCTACGTAGATAGGTTTTAGCTGCTCAGGCGCCAGCGGTACGCGGATACGAATGAGTTTTTTGTTCATAATTTCAATAATTTGTACATCCGAGATCGCTAAAAGATTGTGACTAGTGCGACTCGGGTCATCGAGGATTTCCCAAAATTCTTGTAAAACAGGAAGCGGATTGGGAATGCCTTCAATGCTGAAATGGCCACGTTCTTCGCGTACCCCTAGGATGATCTCGCCACCCAAAGTGTTGGCAAAAGAGCTATAAGTAGCCCAAATGTCTTCGGGTAATTGACCTTGGCCATCGCGGCCACCTGCGAGTTTAAATTCTACTTGGGCCGATTCGTGCAAATTGGCAATATCATCGAGTGCAAATGATTGAAATGTCATGGCAGCTTATCCGTCAGCGACACATGACTTGTTGTAGCACGTCAACAATTGAAAGGCCAGACTTAGGTCTGGCCTCAAAGTTAAGCGGAAAATCTGTAATTTGGAGCCGCTACGGGATAAACATTTAATCAATTATTGAGTCAGACCCAATGCCTTAGGAAAAAGAATATTGTTTTCTAAGTGAATATGCTGATGTAAGTCCGCCTCAAATTCCGCCAGAGTGGCATAACAAACACGCCATGTAGTGCACGCATATTCAGGTGGTGTGAAGTCGTTAGTGAGCTCGTGTAATTTTTGCAAAATCAAACCGACTTCTTCATGCTCATGTTGCATCGCATTGATGGGGTTGCCAATATGGCCAAAGCAAGCCTCAACCTGCTCTCCATGACTCATGGCGCGGATCGCCGGAAACAGTATTTTTTCTTCCTTCATTAAATGTGGCATTAAGTCTTCAACTAAGGCTCGTACCCAACCCGCAAAGGGAACGATTTCGGCATAGTGCTCACCGTGAGCGCGAATCATCTTTTCGGAATATTCGACTAATAAAGGGGCTTTTTCGCGCACGTATTGATGGTGCGTTGATTCTATATATTCGATAAGTTGATCTAAGGGTAATTGATTTAATTCATCTTCTTTGCTACCGGTAAGTGTTGCGGCATTCAGCGCAGCAACCACTTTTGCAGGATCTACATCTGCACGCTCACAGGCGACCGCCAGTGATTTACCCCCGCCACAACAAAAATCGATACCAAATTGACTAAACACATGTGCGCGGCGAAAGTCTTCTGCCACTAGTTCACCTATTTTTCGTTCTAGCCAATGATTGTGTTGAGAATTAAACCCATGGGGTGGGAGTTGTGCATCTTTTGAGACAGAAGTGGCAGACATGAGTAGCTCCAGAGCAGCAATAAATTTACATTCATATTATTTGCAGCTTTTAATCGTGGCAACTAAACCCGACTAAAATAGTCAGAATTTGCCGATGATGTCACAGTTAGTTGAGCGAAATATCTCTTAAGGAGTAGGTCACCCAACTTATTTGTAGCTGGCAAATTGGCTCTCGAAACGTTGAGATACTGAGTGACGATCACGCCAAAGCGTTTCATTTTTTATCACTTAATTCGGAAGCGACAACTTGGCCTTGTTTAGAATATTCATGCAGCTGGGTAGGTTTTGCCCGCGGTAATTGCGACAAGCCCAAAAGGGGCCGAATCGACCATCCTTTAACAGCATATCGCCACCACAGAGGCTACAAAGTGGTGCTATATGACCACAGTTCTCATTCAAACATACCTTAAAGCCAGCAAAGCGTGTGCGGGTCATTGGGCTAGCACAGAGCTCACAACATTCTTCTTTGTGATCGCAAAGGGGAAAATGTGAGCAGGAATAAAACGATTTAAATTTTCCCGTTCTAGGCTTAAGCGTTCCCGTGCTACAACGCACGCATTTTATGTCTTCAAATAACCTTTGTACTAAAGAGGTGCTGAACTCATCTTGTTCAATTGCGTAGCCTTTTGTAAGCAGTTCGGTGACGAATGGGCTCACGTCTGTCATATCGGCAATCACATAGGCGCGGTGTTTTGCCCGCGTTAACGCGACATAAAACAGTCGACGTTCTTCTGCAAATTCAAACGCTTCCGTTTTTGGTAAAAATGCATCTAGTATCGGAGGAGTGACTTTCATTGAAGGGAAGCCATGCATTCCCGTCTTCATCCCCATGATCACCACATAATCGGCTTCTTTCCCTTTCGAAGCATGAAAAGATTGGCACTCAATTTTCAAGTTAGGGTACTTAGCCTCGAGTTGGTTTACTTGGGTTTTATCGGGTAGCTGAAACCAAAAACGTGCCAGTAAATAGACGCTTGCTACGCTGTTAAGTTTGTCACTTCTAGCGCTTATCCTTGCACTAATGGCCGTTAATGCTTGTTCCAGTGCATTTGGGCTTGGTTCATTTAGGCTTGATTGCTCGTTTTCTCCGCGGCGTAATATTGAGACTGTAGGGTAGGCTACCTGCATGAGGGAGCGAATATCCTTGCTCAATTGCGTGGGATTCTGGGTGACAAACTGAGTGGCGACTTGCCCAATACTACTGTTAAACCTAAAAGTCAGATCCAAGTAGCTTTGGGCTGTTGGGCCAAAATATTGGCTAAATTGCGTGGTTAAACTCACATCTGCACCGCTAAAACGATAAATTGCCTGCCAGTCATCCCCGACACAAAATAAAGACGCCAACGCTTTAGAATGGGGTGCACAGGAATCTCTCAAGGCGCGGACTAAGCGGGCACGCGGTTCTGAAATATCTTGGAACTCATCCACCATAATAAAACGCCACGGGCTAATGAATTGCCCGCGTTGTAGATACGTCAACGCTTTGCCAATCATGTCCTCAAAATCAATGTCGCCATTTATCGCTAAATGCTGCTCATAGCGCGTGAGTATGGGCTCAAGCAGTTCGAATGCCTTGCGGGTCTGCCGAGCATCGGCGGCGCGAGCAAATACAGCCTCAAGCCCATGTTCATCAAGGCAAGCCGCTTTATACAGCCCTATCA
The DNA here is from genome assembly GCF_025654465.1 of Shewanella sp. SM101. Lineage (NCBI taxonomy): Bacteria > Pseudomonadati > Pseudomonadota > Gammaproteobacteria > Alteromonadales > Shewanellaceae > Shewanella > Shewanella sp. SM101. The sequence goes on along the minus strand of NZ_JAKKRH010000020.1, from coordinate 73,027 downwards.
GCTGACTAAACATTTTTGCCAATTCGGTCACGCGGCCAAGTTCATGTAGGGTTGCTAGTATGGCTTCATCGGGTAAGGGCGCATATTGTACTTTAAAGACCTGTAAAGCTTGCTCAAGCTTACTGATTAACAACCCTTTTTTATGTTGGTAATAAAATAGCTCAACACATTTAGTGCCATGCTGTTGATGTAGCTGGCGTTTCCATGCCATCGATTCCAAGTACTTCTGGTTATCGATATAAGGAGCGGTATGCTGGTGTTCATCAATACCATAGTATTCAAGATAAATTTGATATTCAGGCAGATAGAAATCGGGTTGATACTGACGAAAATCAATACTGCGCACATCATGCTCATACTTAGCTTCATAGACATATTCGATGCCATTGCTAAATAGCCAGTTGGCAATGTAGAGCTCACCAAAGCTTTTGACTCGCTCACCCTTAAGACTGCGAATATCGTTATCATTCAAGTATTGAAAATACTCGCCTTCCATATCGAACTCGAATGGGCTTTTTTCAACATAATAGAAACGGCTGAAATATTCGAAAAGTTGTTTACGGTAAGCCTCATCTCCAATCAAAGTCTCAAGGGTATTGTGCACCCACAGCGCTTTGGCTTTGTCATCCTCCGCTAAAGGGGACAAACTCGGTTTCGCTCGCTCAACGTCGGCGATAATTTTTGAGCCTAAACTGTGGAAGGTGCTCGCCTTGATATCATCCGTACCGAGCCTGTTTTTAATCCGCTCATCCATCTCGTCAGCCGCTTTACGGCCATAGGCTAATAGCAATATTTCATCGGCTTTTGCTTGACCACTCTTAAGCAAATATCCTGCTCGACCAACCATCACACTGGTCTTTCCCGTGCCCGCGCCTGCCAATAACAGGTTATTGTTATCATCGATAATACAAGCTCGGCACTGTTTTTCGGTTAAGGGATTAGATTCTACATGCTCAAAATAGTCAGCAAATTTAATGAGCTGCGACTGAATGTAATCTTCACGCAACTGCTTTATATCGGCGCGAGTCCAGCGGTGGATTTGCTTAAGCCTTGCTAACACTGTGTGTAAATGTGCAGACAATGGCAGGTTTTCACACCAAGGGAACCAGTGCTGGTATTCGCGCGCGACTCTGGCTTGTATCATTTCTAAACGTGATTCACGTAAATAAGTGTGTGTCAGTGTCTTATCCACTTTCGCCATTAACTCAGCAACGCGCGGCCCATTGGCATTTGCCCAATACTGTGCGATTTGATTGCTAAATTGATGCTGTGCAAAATAGCTGAGAAACGGCAGTTGATAGGCTTTGCCTAATACCGTGAAACCGAGTAAATAACCTAGTGGACTTAAGGTAAAAAATGGTGGGGAATCGAGCTGTTGCCAGGTAAAACATTCGTCAGCTTCTACTTTGTTAGTGCTGCGAGGGTGAGCAAAAAAGCCGCCTTTAGTGCGATTAATGCTAATACCACTCGTGGTGAGTTTTACCGCATCAGCTTTGCCAATAAAGAAACGGCCAAACCAACTGTGTTTGATATCTTGCTCAGAGTGATTCAATGACAATGTAAAACCTACGGCTAAAAAGTTTTAGAGTTAACAGACTGATTTTTAAATGCATTATAACTTAAAAACCGATGGCTCGTGTCAAGGTTGTGCTATGGGCTGTATGGATTATTTATTGATTTTGGTCGCTAGATGGAGCAAAACTTAGGTATTCGTTAACTAGGTCTTAGTTTGAAGTGAGATGAATGATAAACCAAGCATGATTTTGACTGTGTGTAACTATGTATTAGAAAGGCGTGTATCAGAAAGCAAAAAAGCCTGAATCTCTTCAGGCCTTTTCTTTTTCAATACAACAGCTTAATCCTTGCGGATTAATTCATGCCGTACAATCGAAAGCGGTGTTTTTGGTTGTTTTTATACTTATTGATTTGTAGATTTATTCCTTTGTTTATCAATGGTTAGTGAGTTTTCTTGTTCTTGTAGGTATTGGCTTGTTTTGGTTGCTATGGTTAAATGGGGGTACATATGGGGGTCATGGAATAGAGCCCAAATCTCACCATAAAAGAGCTCAAAACTTATGATTTATGAGACCACTTTACGTTCATATAACGGGAAGCCACAGACTGAAGCTTTTACCCTAACAGACGGTAAAGGATTGGGAGTTCGTGTTTCAGTACTTGGTAAATTAAGATTTCAGTTTCGCTATAAGATTAATGGACAAAATAAACGAATAGATTTAGGCGACTATCCAGACTTATCTCTCAGGCAAGCCAGAGATGCAATGGAAGAGTGTCGTACATGGTTAGCCCAAGGGCATGATCCAAAGCTAAAGCGAAGTATGACAAGGCAAGAGTCATTACTACCCGTCACTGTTGAGCAAGCCCTAGAGTATTGGCTTAAAGAATATGCTGAAGAAAATAGAGTCAATGTTGATAAGAATAGAGCGCAGTTTGCAAAACATATTTATCCCTATATAGGGAATTATTCGCTTGTGGAGACAGAAACTCGTCATTGGATAGAGTGCTTTGACCGTATAAGACGAGGCGTACCTAGTCTCAAACAAAGACCTGCACCTGTTGCTGCGGGTTACGTATTACAAAGTGCTAAGCAGGCTCTGAGGTTTTGTCGTGTGCGGCGTTATGCAATCACTCATGCACTTGACGATCTTATCGGTACGGACGTAGGCAAAAAGCAAAATAAAAAGGATAGAGTGCTGTCAGATATTGAGTTGACTGATCTGCTTACTTTGCTTGAGGGGCGTAAGGTTTCTTTCTACATGCGTCAATTATGTAAATTATTGATAGTTTTCGGTGCGCGTACTCAAGAGTTACGATTATCTCAGTTTGACGAGTGGGATTTAGATCGAGGAATTTGGACTGTGCCTAAAAGCCACAGTAAGACTAATACTCTCATTACTCGCCCAATACCCGAGCGAATTAAGCCCTTGATCGAGTTTTTATATAGGCGTCATGGTCAAACTGGCTATCTTTTAGGTGAGCTAAAAAGTGCTGAAACCGTAAGTGGTTCCGGTCGGAAAATATGTAGTTGGTTAAAGCATCAAGAATCTTGGACATTGCATGATTTACGTCGAAGTTTTGCGACTAAACTGAATGACTTGGGTGTTGCGCCATATGTGGTTGAACAGCTTTTAGGTCACGCACTTGGTGGAGTTATGGCAATTTACAACCGCAGCCAATACCTTCCAGAAAAGAAAGCGGCATTAGATATGTGGGTAGAGCGTTTAGATCTTCTGACGGATAAGCCGGATAACGTTTCTATATTGAAGCGAATAGCATAAAATTTGAACACATTTTGTTCGGGCTGTGGATGTAACCTATGCAAGTAAGCATTAATAAGGCAAAAGCAAGCTTATCTAAGCTGGTGGGTCTTGCTGCTAACGGTGAAGAAGTCATTATCACTCAGGCTGGTGAGCCAGTTGCTAAATTGGTTCAATATGAGAAAACGATGCAACCACGGCCGCTAGGATTGCTAAAGGGACAGATAGTTATAAGCGATAGTTTTTATAATAATAGTGAAATTTATAAACTGTTTTATGAGTGAAATAATTAAAGCCTTTGTTTTTAGCGCCTGTTATTTTGAGTGGTCAATCATATTTGGAGTTTGGTTGTGAATAGAAAACTGTTGAAAGGAAGCGACGATCCTTTGAAAGGTTTTGCCGAGCATACAGAACATGCATATGAGCTTGCACAGGCGACTAGTAAAGATTGGACATCTTTTTTTCTAAATACGGAATTAGTGGGCGATGATTTTATATTGAAACGAGGTGCTGATTATGAAGATGCTAATTCAGAGACAAGTTTTTTTGATGATGACGATGTAGAAGACCCTCTTTTAGTTATAATTCCAGAAAAGTACAAGTGATGTGTACTGTGGTTGCGGGAATTGCTATATCTATATAAATAACAATATGTTGTAGCAGATTGATACGCAGGAAGCCCTCTTACATAAAATTATATTTACGGACGTAAAGTATGGCATTTTCAGATAAATCTCGGCTCAGGCTGTGGTGGTCATTCGAAGGAGTGGCCACCCGAATAGTAAGTCCTGTTCGGGAGTATAAAAGTGAAAATTTCAAAACGTGCAATTCGTCGCCATCACAAAGCGCGACTCAAAAAATCTCGGGTTACCTATTGGGGTGGTAGCCCTAAAGGCTCTGCACAGTTTTTAGGTATATGTTTAAAAACGCCATGTATTTGTTCTTGTCCTATGTGTGGTAATCAACGTGATTACTGGGGGGCTAGTTTTCAGGAACTTCGGCAAAAATTGAAATCTATGTAAACGTTTAAAATAACAGAACGAAAGCGGCTCAAATGAGTGTTGGGTCGCTTTACTTTTTCTGGCAAATATTTCTTGAATGATTCAGTTTTAATACATCGTAATGTCAAGTGGGTGTCGACCATCTTCAACGCCTTCAGGCTCATCATCAATAATGTCCATTGATTCGTTATGAACTTGCAGTTGCTCCAGAAACTCATCATCAAACGTAACAACTTCGTAGCCACTAGCTATAAGCGCTTGATATATAGCAAATGGAGAGCCGCTGTCATCCATTATTGCGCCACCAAGGCCGTCATGTTTACCGACCAGAAGTGATTTTACTGCCGCCTTCATGCTTACTGGGGAAATCTCATAAGTAACAGCTTCATATATTGATTCAAAATCGGTGGTTCTTATATCAAAGAAATCCACCATACCATTTACGATAAATAGCATTTTCAGATCCTTAAGTTAGTTGTATGCTTTTGTCCGGCATTGATATGTTGTTTATTGTCTGGTGGCGCTGCCACTGATTGTGGATCGATAGGATCGACAATAGATTATTCTGATGCAGACTTTCGGCTATCTAGCTCCTTGTTTTTATAGTGTAGGTATCAGCTGAGGTTTGAATTAACGGTTTTATTCAAACTTCTTTTTCCTATCATGGCGGTAATTTTTAGTTGAGTAAGTTGGTGTGAGAACACTCGATACTGAGCGTTCAATTGACTCACGTAATCCTCCAAAGAGCTGAACTTCATTAGAGTATTTTAGGTAGTCCATAATGCCATCGCAGATGGACTCAATAATTTCTTTTGCCTTTCTGATCCTAAACCGTTCACCTTCAGCCAATTTCAGCAAATGTGACTCATCAGGAAAAGCCTTACTATTCGACAGTTTGAGCGCCATTTTGTTATCGATAGCGTCATAAATAAGAGTGTGGGTGACATCAAACGGTGGCGATACAAAAATATGGGACATGTCAGAGGTGTATTGCAGCGCAAAGTTCTTCAAATGCGCATCACCATTACCAATTAAGCAGTTAAATACAATGTACTGATATATTTTCTCAACTTCCGCTTGGCTGTTGGTATACAAGTGTGTCGCCTTAAGCAGAGTTTCATAGCTACTACTGTATTTAGCGTCTGGGTCATTGGACTTCTTCAGTAAGGTGGTGAAATCCTCATAACCTAGTTTTGTGCCATCATCAGCCCTATCAAAGCGCTCTATCACAAATGTCTCTAAACTTTCTGATAGGTAGGTTCTAGGTGGCTCAAGTCCGCAATGGCGCGCAGCTTCCATACAAACAAATTCATTAACAGTCAGCAGCGGAAACTCGGCGTCGAATGATTTAACAATTAAATCTTTTTGCTCAATGGTTCGACTGGTTTTAATCGTGCCAGCACTCGGGATGCTAACCTTCGGCTGTACACCTGCGAGTGAGTTTCTGAGGTAATACTTTTCTAATAATTGAGGAAACAGTGGTTCTGCGCTGTTGTATGACAAGATATCACTAAGCGAAACGGACTCAGTCTCAGGCAAGGCTAGCTCACTTTGATAAGAAAGCATGCCAACGCTATGTTCGCCTTGCAGTGCAAGTAAATACATGTCGTTTACTTTTGCATATCGCGCTAGTTTCTCTGCGATGAAACGGCGGTTAAAGCCTTCAGGTAGGTTTTGCGCAAATATTGGATGCAATGCGCCAGAAGCATAACCATCCATACTTTTTTGGGTCATGGTAAGTGATACGTAACGCTTATCTTGCGTAGGCTGATAATGATGCACTGAGCCATGGGTTAAAACACCTAGCTCTGTATTGTCGGAACAAACTGTGATGTTGTTGATTTTATTGGGTAAGCTCGATTCAGAGGTCATTATTTATCCTCCGAAAACAAACTATCAATTTCATCCCAATCTGGCAGTTTGTGTTGCTTTGGTATCACGTCAAACTGCAAACCAACGGCATCAAGCAAGCGTTCAAATATATCGAACGAGCCAGTGAAGTGGCCATTTTCAATCTCAGAAATAGTCGTTTTATTGATACCAGTGAGTTCAGCTAAACGCTGCTGTGTATAACCTAGCGACTTTCTACTCTCACTTACTGCGTCACCAATCTCTTGTCTATTTGACATATATCCACCAGCAAAAGTTAGCTATATGGCTAACATCATAGTGTAAAAAGCAAAGGTTAGCTATATGGCTAACATTGGTCGTATAGAATAACGTGATGAGCCCAGAAGAATAACTGTGTTAGGCATTCCGCTCATACAACCAACAACTGGGAGTTCTCCCTCAGCCACTCTTTGCATTCTACGTAATCAGGCATTATCCGCTCTACTTCTTTCCAAAATAGTGGGGAGTGGTCTAGTTGCTTTAGATGGCACAATTCATGGACAACCACGTAGTCGACGATGCGGTTAGGAGCCATAACAATAATCCAGTTAAAATCTAAATCACCTTTAGGATTGCAGCTACCCCAACGGCTTTTAAAGGTTTTGATATTGACTGATTTAGGCGCGACTCCCATTACTTTTGCATAACGGCGCACCTTTTCCTTGAGCTTGAGCAATGCACTGCGTTTATACCAGCCTATGAGTGCTTCTCTCACTAAGTTTGAACGGGCGGAACCTTCGGGAACAGTAACGACTAACCGTCCTTGCACCAGCTTTACTGGCTCAAAACTGCCTGCATGTACTTTTAAACGATAATTTCGTCCAAGGTATGACATTGCCTCACCAGAGACAAACTGCTTTTCTGATGAGGTAGTTAGTACCTTGTGTAGGGCAATCTTATCAATAATCCATTGGTGTTTTTCTCGTAATATTCGCTCGATTCGTTCTATTGGTAATGCCTTGGGCACGACCACGCTAACCATGCCTTCTTCAACTTTAATGGAGGCAGTTTTGGCTCTCGCGGTTCGGATAACGCGTGCTTGATATCCTTTAGCTTGAATCAATTCGGCTGTTTTCATGCTGGCGGTCATTGCTTGTTAAACTTGTGTTTTGCTAATTCCATAAATCTATCTTGCAGGTTGGAGATCAATTCTACGTTGCTAAATGATGCATCAATAACGGCGCGTTTTATCTCTTTTTTCAACCGTTTTATCTCATCTCCCTTGTTGAAAAAGTCGACTATTTGAGTCGCTTCATCAAACATGGCAACAAGGTTTTGAGTGATCGTCTTTATTTCAATTAACTGGTGCTCGTCTATGACTTCAATGTCGCTTGTTTTGGTCACTTCAGCGGTAAGTATGTTGTAGAAGGCATACTCAGTTTCGGAAAGCCCTGCATCTTTTGCGGCTCTACGACGGTCAATCTCAATCGTGTCGACCATAGACAATAACAGTTCTAATTGCTGTTCCCATTGCCCTGCGGTCTTCTCGATAATGTCTCTGAGTCTTAGGCTGAGGGATTTGTAATACTCTGGGTCTTCCTCAAGCTTGACGGTAATATGGTGCTTAATCGCGCTTTCAATTTCTGAAGCTTTAGATTCAGTCGATTTTTCTGGTCGAATACTTTCTTTAAAATTTGCTGCCAGTAGGTCAATAGGCGGTATTTTGGGATCAACGCCTGTACTTAAAATATGCTCGTCCACCAGCTTACGCACTTTAGCGCCAATGTCCTTCATATCCAAACCTGCATCTCGGTACTGGTTTCGTGCAGCATTATGGACTTTACCTAGCAGTTTCATATCCGCTAAAAATGGCGCTGCGGCTACATCGGGCAGAATGATGTTCATTTGCTTTGCAAATCGCTTAAATGCCATATCAAACTGTGCTCGAATGGCTTCATCTTTTAGTGCAAGCACATAGCTATCAACGTCTTTATTCTTGATATGTCTAAAAAATGAAATGGCGAGTGTGTGGGTTGCTTTTAGCTTGGGGATTTCATCTTTGAGGCTTTGATAAGTGCCGTCGACATCATCACTGCTGAACATTTCCATGGCTTCGATAAGATAGTTCGATAGACCAAAGTAGTCGACTACAAAGCCGCATTCTTTTTTTTCATAGGTGCGGTTTACTCGAGCGATCGCCTGCATCAGCGTATGGTCTTGCAGCTTACGATCGATATACATCACTTGTGCTATCGGCGCGTCAAACCCCGTCAGTAGCATGTCTTTCACGATTAAGAATGCGACTGGGTTTTCCGATAACGGCTTAGTAAAATCTTGGATAATCTTCTTTTGCTTTGTCTTGTCGGTATGAACAGCAATATAGGCTTCATCGTTGTGATCACCCGAGATAATCACTTCACTAGGTGGAGCGTTTAACTCATCTAAGGTCTTTTTAAACACAGTGGCCGCATGGCGACTACCCACCACTATCATGGCTTTAAAACCGTCGGGTTTTATGTGCTTGCGGTAGTGTTCAAGTAAGTCTATGCAAACCCAGCGAATGCGGGCAGGCGCTTCGCGAACGGCGCGCTCAACCCCATATTTCTGTTTTATCTCTCGCTGCTCTTCTTTGCTATAGCTGCCAAAATAAGCCTCAAACAGTTTGTCTAATGACTCTCCAGCGACTTCGGTCTTTACTTGGCGGCCTTCATACAAAATACGAACGGTTGCGCCATCATCCACCGCTTGATTGATCTTGTATTCATCAATATAGCCCCCAAAAGCTTTATCCATTTTCTGGGTTTTCAGTAGTGGTGTACCTGTAAACCCAATTTTAGGAGCGTTAGGTAGGGCAGCGTTGATGGTCATGGCAAGGCCACCAAACTGAGTTCTATGGGCTTCATCGGCAAGTACGATGATTTTGTCATTCGGGTTTAAGTTAGCAAAACCACCGTTTTCATTGTCGGTACTCAGTTCCTTCTCGAGCTCTAAGAATTTTTGCACCATAGCAGTCACAAGATCAGAACTGTCTTTTTTCAGTAGTGCTTTTAATTCTGTCACTGAGCCAGCGTTATAAATGGTTTCACCTTGGGCAGCGCGGAAGGTGCTAGATAACTGTTCATCTAACTGAGTACGGTCAGTAATAAATACGAGTTTGTATTGCTTAAGTACCGGATCACGGCGCATTTTAACGGCAAGCATGACCATGGTCAGCGATTTGCCACTGCCTTGGGTATGCCATACCACGCCCGACTTATCTTTGCGGTCTTGACCTGTTTTAAGGCGCTCAATGACTTTATTTACCGCTCTATATTGCTGGTAACGTGCAACCTTCTTGATAAGCTTGCCTTCAACTGGCTCAAATAAAATGAAGTTTTGCAGGATATCGAGGAAGCTAGCAGGGCTAAACATGCCTGCAATCAGCCTTTGCTGTGCGGTCACAGCTGTGATTGCTTCATAGTGCGAGCTGGTGGCGGTATAAAGTGCAGGGTTATCGTTAACCTGCATATCTTCGAGGCTGCTACAGCTAAAGGACTGATGTAAGCTCTGTTTGCTTAACGTATCATCGGTAAAGGGATAGGCATCTTTCCAATCGGCATAGTGGGATGCATTGGAACTAATTGTGCCCACTTTGGCTTGATCGCGGCAGGTCGATACCATCAGTTGGTTGTACCAAAAAAGCCGCTGTGCGCCTTCATCATCGACGCTATTGCGCAGGTTTGCATATCTGCGTAATTGGTTAATTCCTTCGCTCATCGGCGCTGAAATGTAGGGTGATTTGCATTCGATGACCGCGAGTGGCAAGCCGTTAATAAAGCAAACAATATCAGGGATGATATTTTGGTTTACGCCTTCCACTTTAAACTGTGAAGTACAGATAAACTCATTGGCCTCAAGGTTATCAAAATCAATCAATTTAACGGTTTGGCCTTTACGCCCTTTACCAACGTCTTGCTCAACTGAAAGGTAATTCACTAAGGTTTGATAGATGGCCTGATTGTATTCCATCAAGCCGACAAAGTTTGGATGGGTGATATCACGGCAAACCTTGCGCAGGTTTTCATCGTTAATCCAAGGGTTAATTCTTTTAATGGCGGCTTCGAGCCGTCCCACTAGCACGACATCCCGTAGATAGGGTCTTTCATGGTATTCAGGCGTGAGTTTAGCTCCCGCCACGTACTGCCAACCTAATAGCGATAATTGGGCAATAGCGGGTAACTCGACCTTATGTAGCTCATCCTGATCCATATCCATCCCTTTACCAGATGATTAACGACATCTTTTGTATCTGATTTTTATACGATTGATTTTTATGCAATCTAACAGGCTCTTATATTACAGAGGCATGGCACGAATAGCAGCTAACAATATCAATGGAATACGGGGCTAATTCAAAAATATACCAATTTGGACGATTTCCCCCCCACTGCAAGCCCAAAAAGCTCAGGCACAATCTCTCTCGTTGGTAGGGGCTCCTGCTAACGTAACCCTAAATTGGAGAAATAAGATGAGCAATAAAACACCAATGACCCCGCAAGCAGCCGCGCGTATTCAAAGCTCAACTGCAAATCAAAACGGGGGTACTGTAGCTAAGGGCAGTTTTGCTGCAAAAGCGCAGAGTGCGGCGGCAAAGAATTCTGGTAATGGTAAACAGGGAGGTAAGTAATTATGTCTCAACATGATGACGATAATCATAGCAACCAGCTTAATCCCAACAATGACGCTTACTGGCAGAGTCGCGGTGAAGATGAGCGTCCAGACGATTGGCAAGAACAACTTGATGATGAATGAAAGGAACAAGTTGTTGGCGCTAAATCACCACTAAAGTTAACGGCGTTACAGCGTTCAACCAAAAGATGGTGTCTCCAGCGGTAATAGGTAAAAGGCCATGGTGATGAAATGGCCTTTTATTTTTTGATAAGTGCTGAATGATAGTGTTTAAAGTATGTCGGGTAGTGAGCAAGCACACTCTTTATTATCGGAATAACTCGTTTATCTGGTTGTAATGCTAAAAAATCATCTACAGCTCTAGCAATACGAAAATAGTCAATGATTGGCTCAGGGTTATAGTCGCCTAGCTTTTTTACTAAAGCTTCAATAAAAAGTCTCATCTTTTCATTTGATGGCATGTTGATGCCTTTTCGCCAATCTTTGAGCCGATTGTATTGTCGGTCGTTGAGCAGTTCATCACTTTCTCCCGAATCTTCTATATAAATAAAGGTGGCGATTTCGCGCCAGCCTAAAACCGTGCCATGATCAGCTAACCGCTGTTTTATTGCCTCCAGCATGGCACTGAAACAGGTATAGGCATAGCTGTTATGCGAGTAAATATCTAAAGTTGTTGAAAAAATTCCTTTGTAATCATCAGGTTTAATATTTTCATAGTGCCTGTTTTCATATAGAGCAATGCCTATTTCAAAGTGGGCAATTGCACTAAGATAAAAGTCAAATATCAGGTTATAAACTGCTCCTATGAGTAATGTCGCATTTTCATCTTGTTGATACTTGGGGTTGTCGGGTGAGGCTGCGAATTCGCTATAAATATTGAGTGTTTCAACCGAAACTAAGCTTTGGTGTTGCCATGTAGTTTGCTGGGCTTGCCAAATGGCATTGCTATCGTCCTTGTCTATTTTCCCTTGTTTAATCTGTTGCTTTATTGCTTTCATCATACGGTAATCGGCATCTGCCCGTAACTGTAGAAAATCAAGCAAGGTATTCAGTTCTGTATCATAGGTTGATTGTTTAAAACCATTCACCAAAGGCCACCAAACACAAGCATTTGAGCTTACTTTACTGGCTTTGATTGTTTTTAAAAGCAACGAGAATGATTGAAGTTTTTGATATGGTATCGGTAATTTTTGAACCCAAGAAGTGAGCTTGTTAATGCTGGGTTTTGCTATGCCTTCAGTAGCCAAATTTGAACGTGAGCTTCTGCCAATGTTTAAAAGTATGCCGCTTTGTTTTTCAATGAATGGGATTACTTTTATAAAGTTATTGGGTAGCTGAAGTAACTCTGTAACGGTACTTGGCGCAGGTAGAAACACACTCTCAAACTTTATGGATTTAAGCACATACTTACCATCCTTGTTTGGCTTAAACATACTCTTCCTTTAGCTTATTACGGGTTATACGAGCGGTTTATGCCCAAGGTGAATGAGCAAGGTTACTTGATGATACCGTCACCTGTGATAGGGATAAATATGAACTAGATAGGCTTACTCTTTCAATAAAATAAAGTGTTCAATCAAGCGGATCATCAGTTCTTTTTGGTCTGGCAAACTTTCGGCCACCAGCAAAGCTAAAGCCACTAAGGTCGTGTCATTAATTTGGTCGCTCACGGGTTTAGCTAACAGATGCTGATTTTGCTGTAAGTACCACAAAAAGAGAAATGAACCTGTGCGCTTATTACCATCGGCAAAGGGATGATTTTTGATGATGAAATACAATAGATGGGCGGCGCGGCTAGCCACATTCGGGTAAAACCATTCGTCACCAAACCCTTGTTCAATGGTCGCAATGCTGGACGCTAAGCCATTGCCCCGTAGTTGAGCAAACAAGTCTGTCGCTTCACCTTTTGCTATCAGATTCGTTTTTAAGGCTGCAATCGCAGTTAATACCTCATCAAGCGCCAAAGGTTGCATGTGTTGCTGTTTATGGTTGATTTCCGTCAGGCTTTGCTCATCATACCCTTGTAGCAGCGACCAAGAGCGGGCGTAATCGGCAATCACGTTCACAACCGCTTGGCCGTCTGGATTGATCAAGGCTTGGTTGGTTAAGGTCTTTGAAAGGAGCGCTAATGCTTGATTAAACTCAATACCACGTTGTACAAGGCGTTGCTGGTTTAGGGTGTAACCTTGGAGTAAATGCTGCTTTAAGGTATTGGTTGCCCACTGGCGGAACTGCACGCCGCGTTTGGACTTTACCCGATAGCCAACAGAAATAATCACATCAAGGTTAAAGTATTGAGTTTGGTAGGTTTTACCATCATCAGCAGTACGTGCAAATATTGCACATACTGAATCCCGCTCGAGTTCACCCTCTTTAAAGACGTTGTTGATATGCTTAGTGATCACCGAACGCTCACGGTCGAACAATACACAAATTTCCGCTTGGGTTAACCAAACTGTCTCGGTATCGACAGCCACAGTAAGCTGTAGCTGACCATCTTGACTGATAAAAATATCATGTTGTGATAGTTGGTGATCCACTGTTTATCCTCTTAACTCAAGGGGCTGTACAGCGCTTATGCTGCGTATCTTTGCTGTAGCGGTCAATGCTTTGCCGTCCCTAGGGATTAGCTAATTAAATCGTTATCGACCTTAACTCGTACTTTACCCGTCAATAGATCCTGCATAAGGGCTTTTTTGAGATTTAGTAATTTAGCGAGTTTTTTTTCTTTCTGTAAAATTGAAAAGTCGACACTATTTAATGATCCTAGAATTTTATTTTGTTCATTAAGTGGCGGCGTCTTTATTAGTATTTTTCCGCAATCAGGTACGCGCATATGTGGAACAGTACTTCCCCCACTAAAATTCTCAAGCTGCTTTCTCCCATATTCACTCATCAAAGAGTACATTAAGAATCCAGACGAGGTCTTTTTTTCATTTGCTCGATACATCATGGTGCGTTGCCCCAGAAAAATACCTCTAGAGTCTTCAAGAATGCCGCATTCACCAACAGGTGCTTCTCGGGTAAAAATTAAATCACCATTTTCAGGTTTAATACGACGAGTCCAATTTTCATATGTTTCTTTCGATACACAGCGAACATTTTCTGTATCAACTCGCCCGTGACGGACGTTAGTTGTACGGATCATCTTATACGGTGTTTTAAAATCGACTACAGGAGCTGTTTTGTTCACACAGTCTACAACATGGGAGCAAAGATCTGCGATTGGTTGTACTTCCCAGCTCTTTGGGATTCTGCCAACGGGGGAGTCTTTAAATTCGATGTGGGGCTCATATTTATCACCTTGCTTGATACCAACACCCTTGGTAAGTAGCTCCTGCATCATGCCGCTTTTTAAATCTTTGAGCTTGTCGATTTGTGCCTGTGTTTTTTCAATTACATCATCCACAGAAGTCAAAATCGCAGCAATCTTTTGCTGCTCTGGGAGTGGGGGGAAACAGCAAGACACTAATTTTAGATGAGTCGGGCCAAAATTTACTTGTGCACTACCTTGGCTTTCTTCTGTTATCTGATCTACAAATTCACTACTTTGGAGTAAATGAGGTAAATATGTTGGGTAAAGCTGTTTTTCATTAGTTGATTTAAACCTAATCACACTTGTATTTAGCATAATAGGTAAATCACTTTTTTTTACCTTCGCCATTCGGCCTAATGTGCCAGAACTTGATAAAACTAAGTCTCCCTCATTTAAAAAGAAGTGTTGATACTTCTCCAAAGCTTCAGTTTCAGATATGTATTGGACATTACTAAGATCCAAGGCCCCTTGTTTAATACAACGTATATTAATGAATGGATAACCTTTAATTGTATATTGCCAGCGTCTTAATCCCGGCCCCTCTTGAAAATAACAAACATCTTGCAATAGGTATTTTGACCATCCTTCTGGCACCAAATTACTCATAACCCAGCTCCTTCAGATAACCTTGCATCACTTGCTCTGCTTCTGCCACCTCAGCATCTAGCTGGTGGAGTGAGATATGGTATTTATCCCACCAGCGTTCAAGTTGCGCGATGATGCTGGCGCAAACCGCTGTATCAGCATGGCTAACATGTTCACGGATCTGCTCTTTGGTTTCGATTTCTGCTCTGAATTGATAGTACTGTTGGTCCGCTGACGGCTCTGCTTCGAATTTAGGCTCAAATACGCAGCTCACATCAAAGCCTTTAAGGATTTCTTCTTGAATATAATCGTCTTGCACTTCACGCAGTGGAATACCGCCGTGGAGAATAGCGCGCACATCGAAGATCTCTGCGGGTGGCGAGGTATCGGCATAGCGGCGAATATTGAGGTTGTAGTCGTTATCGCGGATATCTTTTAGTTTGACTATGGCTGAGTAGCGTTTGATTTCGCTGTAGTTGTCGAAGGTTGCGACGATTTTATTGATATCTTGCGGACGTAAACTGTTTTGGTTTTTGCCTTCTTGATATTCGAGTTCAGCATTAATAAACAGTACCTTGCCTTGGCGCTCGCTCGGCTTTTGTTTGTTGATAATCAGCAAACTGGCGGGAATACCTGTGCCATAGAATAGGCCAGAGGGCAGGCCGATTACTGCTTCTAATAAGTCGTCTTCGAGTATGCCTTTACGAATGTCTTTTTCGCTTGAGCCGCGGAATAACACGCCATGGGGCATGACTACGCCGACCATGCCATCATCGTTAGTGCTGGCGATCATGTGCTGCACAAAGGCGAGGTCGCCTGAGTCTTTTGGTGGTGTGCCATAGGGGAAGCGGCCAAATTTATCGTTATCGCAGTCTTCTTTGCCCCATTTTGATAACGAAAACGGCGGATTGGCAATCACGCGATCAAACGTCATAAGGCTGCCATCAATAGTATGCTTAGGTTCGCGTAGGGTATCGCCCTTGCGAATGTCGGCACTTTGTACCCCATGCAAAAACATGTTCATCTTACAGATTGCCCATGTATTGAGGTTCATCTCTTGGCCGTATAACGATAGGTTGGCGGCGTTTTCATTATGGGTCGCAAGGTAGTTACGCATTTGGATCAGCATACCGCCCGAGCCTGCGGTAGGGTCGTAAATTCGCATACCCGCATGGGGTTTGAGCAGTGCCACCAGCAATTGCACCACTTCGCTTGGGGTATAGAATTCACCGCCTTTTTTACCTGCGCTGTCGGCAAACATTTTAATTAAATATTCGTAAGCTGTGCCAAGTAAGTCTGGGCGTTCGAAATCGCTATTACGCAGGCGGTATTTGCTGAAGTGGCTGAGCAGGTCGCGCAGCTTATTATCGGAGAGCTTGTTTTTAATGTTGAAGTCGATAGTGACTAACACGCCCTCAAGGTTTGAGTTGTGCTCTTCAATGGCTTCAGCGGCGGTATTGAGCGCCTCACCTATGTTGTGCTTTAAGTCTTTAAGCGCTGACCAGCGGGCAACTTCAGGAATATAGAAGGTACTGTCGTATTCATCTTCATCACTGGCTAAGGCTTCGGCCTGTGCTTGGGTTTTACCTTTGGCAAGATAGTATTCGATCACCTTTTCACGGGCTTCATCAAATGAATCCGATAGACGCTTAAGGAACATCATGCCGAAGATGTAGTCTTTGAACTCTGACGCATCCATATTGCCGCGGAGAATATCCGCCGTTTCCCAGAGGAACGATTCTAACTGTTGAAGAGTGATTTGATTTGACACTGATTTTCTCTAATGAATTTGGTTAGCACTGTGGGTTAAGTGATGCTGATAAAAGTCCCCTGTGCATTGATGCGCCAAAGTGTACTGATAAGGGGGGGAGGGTACAACGCTATGATGGGGAAATATGCGCTGTTCGGCAAAGTAGTACCGTTGGCGCTTGATTGCTACAGTTTTTACTCCTCGAAAGTGGTTGTACAAATTGATAACATAAGTTGTTAATAAAATGTCAACCGTATCTCTGTTTTGGATCTCAAGCTGTTTTTCATTGAATCTTGCTCTCCTTTCGCTAGGGTATGATTTTGTTTTATATGGATTTTAATGAGTACCTTGTTTTAAGCTGATGTTATTGTGATCCACTCATGGCTGATCCACGCTTCAGGTTGAGATCCACTTCAGTCCAAGCCAAATTGTTTTAAACTTGTTGGCTTTTCTATGCTCGGCTTGAACTCGTTTGAAAGCGTTTTACTTTATTTGGGGTGAGTTCTTTACTGTGGTTCTTGGCAAGATAACTGATCCGCAGAATTGCAGAATCTAAACCTTTAAGTCCTTTACGTTCAACTTTGTAGCTTGCCGATTCAGGCAGCCATGCTGAAGTATCTGGATGCATATAGCAGGCTTTTTGCACTTGTTGAAATGCACCCCAGCCAGATTTCGCTTTATGTCCATTGAGCAGAATAAAGCAGTGATAATGGGTATTTTTATCTTCTGATGTTTGCTCCCGTACCCAAAAAAACCAGACCTTAGATTGGTAGTGCTTGTCGAGGTATCTCAGTAAGGTTTTTCGGTATTTGCTGATTAAGCTGTTATTGGGTGTTTCGGTATAGACATGTAGATCGAATCTGACGAGTAGGATTTTAGAATAATGATCTAGCGCTGTTAGCAGTTGATCGATCATTGTATTCATAATGCTGGAGTTGATGCCGTGCTCAAAGCTCAAAACTTGAAACAAGGTGTTCTGGTATAGAAAGCTTCCTAAGGTAAAGCGACGAGCGGAAATATTATAAATAACCTGCTTGTAATTAGAGTAGGAATCTGGGGTAAGACCAGTATTGCCATCGAATTGCTGCTGTTCAGATTGCTTTATTTTGCTGGTTAAACGTGGTTTTGAGTTTGCATTTGTCAGCATTTAATCGCACTCGATTGAACTTTGTCGCAATTTGTTGCGTTTACAGGCCAAAATAAGGCGGCAAATGCCGCCTTTGATAGATGTTACTTAGTGCTGTTTAGCCAGTTAATGTAACTCGATTCTGACCAGCCGATGGTTCGACAGTGGCTTTTTATGGGTTGAATGAAGGCCTTTCTTTTTACTCGTCGGTATAGGGTTGTTCTATCGATGCCGAGTAATTGGCTCATTTCTGTGATTCTGATTATTCGCTCCATCGGTCGTTGCTGGAGCAATTGAGCGTATTGGGCTCTTGCATTAGCCTTCATATCCTGCTCCCTGAGCTAATTGCTCGGATAGCCCACCTCCTGAGTGAACCCATTGCATAAGCTCTGATAGACGCCAACCGACGGAGCGGTTTCCCAATTTGATTCGTTTAGGGAAACGGTTAAGTCTTTCTAATTGAAAAGCTTGCGAACGGCTGATTGAGGTGATGAGTTTACGCTCAGATTCACGCACGATACGGTCTTGAATAGCTGATTGATTGATACTAAAAATAGACATGAATGCTCCTAAAGATTGTCTCTGTTTGACCTAGGATCATCTTGCCTGTTTGCAATTGTGATTTCGGGGTAAAAATGAAAAATAAAATTTGATTTTACCCCTAATTTAATCTCTTAAATATCCCGTATCTTAGTGCCTAACGCCCAAGTATTTTTCCTGATATTGGCAAGCAGTTGCGTTAGATGAGATTCGTTACTGATAATTTTGTGATAAAACGGTGCGTAGGTCTTTTTGAATGGCTCACTCTCAAGTTCTTTTCCAAATAGTAATGCCTTAAGTGCCGTTGGGCAGAAAGATAGCTCTTGCCAGTTTTCTTGATGAAGAGGGATATGATTATGGCAGTACAGCATAAGATCCAGATAAGGAATTAACTTATAGGTAAATAGCTTTTTGAAGGTTTTCACATCTGTGTGATTAGCATTTTGGGGGCGTTTTTTAGGTGTAAGACTTGTCTCTTCTATCTGTTGAGCAGCCGGATGTTCGAGTTCGCGGATTCGAAGGCCTTTCTCAATAGCTTGGTGATTAGCCTCAGCTCTTAGGGCTTGGTTTTTCAGATTTTCACGAAGTTGAATAAGTAAGTATCCCAAATCCGCTAATATCGTTTCATTGGATTGGTTTAAGTCTACCCCTATTACCGCTAATTCTTGTGCTTGTCCCAATAGGGGCATCATTACTTGCGGCTCTAAGTTTAAGTAATCCTCACCACTGCGAAGTTTAATCGTTTCCGTAATCGTCAGAAGATCAATATGGTTCAATGTTATGACTGTTGGAAACTCTGACGGCGTAATCGGATTCGAATTGATGATGACATAGCCCTTCTCGATCATTTGCCACCGTTTACTGTTAGTCAGCTTTCTACCATTAGGTAAAGTCGGTGAGTTATACAGGGTTAACCTGAACTCTAGCTCATTAAGAAATTGCTTAGCTGTGAGATCTGCGAGGCAATCATAGTTCTTAATTGAAAACCATTTAGGCCATTTGGGATGGTCTGATGTTTTAATTCGTATTGAGACAGGTATAGGCGTTTTCATTGATAAAAGCTCGACTAGGAATTCTCTCGGGGTACATATGGGGGTACATATAATGTGAAAAGGGGCTAACCCTTACAGGTTAACCCCTTTCCTAACAATCACTTAATCCTTGCGGATTAATTCATGCCGTATTTTTTCAATTTTTTACGCAGAGTACCACGGTTGATACCTAGCATGTTTGCTGCGCGGGTTTGGTTGCCACGAGTGTGTTGCATGATGATGTCAAGCAGAGGCGCTTCAACTTCGCTTAGCACCATTTCATAAACTTCTTGTGCTTCCTGACCGTCCAACTGTGCGAAG
This sequence comes from Shewanella sp. SM101, assembly GCF_025654465.1. Classification (NCBI taxonomy): domain Bacteria; kingdom Pseudomonadati; phylum Pseudomonadota; class Gammaproteobacteria; order Alteromonadales; family Shewanellaceae; genus Shewanella; species Shewanella sp. SM101. The sequence continues at coordinate 53,584 of NZ_JAKKRH010000020.1, read as the reverse complement.
AAGTTAGTTACGGCACGCTTGACGGCGTCACGTAATAACTGGGGCTTGATAGTGCCGTTTGCGGTTTCGATTTTGCCAACGGTAAGCTGGTGAACTTCTGTGTTAGTTGTCTGATCAAACATTCTATTCTGCTCTTTATTAATTCTGTACTAATTCATCAAAATAACATTCCACGAGGGAATACTGTTCTGCAGCGGTTTCCAGCCGATTAAAGTCAGCCCTAAATTGGCGCTGAGCTTCTTGGTCTAGGTACCATCCCATATGTTTTCTGGCGAAGCGGATACCCTTGTATTCACCATATAAGTCATACAGTTTGGTGAGGTGTTCCAGCATCACTTGACGCTGTTCGGCAACCTCAATGGGCGCTAGCTTATTACCCGTTTCCAAGTAGTGCTGGATTTCTCTGAAAATCCAAGGCCGTCCTTGAGCACCCCGTCCTATCATCAAGGCATCGGCACCGGTGTATTCCAGCACAAAGCGGGCTTTCTCCGGACTGTCGATGTCCCCATTGGCGACGACAGGAATCGAGACATTCTGTTTGATTGCTTTGATCGTGTCGTACTCGGCGTTGCCTCTGTACATACATTGTCTCGTGCGGCCGTGAACGGCGAGCGAGGCGATGCCACAATCCTCTGCAATCTGGGCGATTTGAACACCATTCTTGTGCTCTGGCTCCCAGCCGGTGCGAATCTTTAACGTGACAGGCACATTCACTGCGGCGACCACGGCTTGTAAAATCTCTTTTACCAGCGGTGGATTTTGCATTAGCGCCGAGCCTGCCAGCTTTTTATTCACTTTTTTCGCCGGGCAACCCATATTGATATCAATGATGTGAGCACCTTGTTCGACATTGAACAAGGCAGCTTGCGCCATTAAATCAGGATCAGCCCCTGCAATTTGCACTGAGCGGATGCCTTCCTCGCCAGAATGCGTCATGCGCTGGCGGCTTTTATCTGTATCCCAAACCTCGGGATTGGATGAAAGCATCTCGGAAACCGCTAAGGCTGCACCATAACGAAGACAAAGATTGCGGAAGGCTTGATCGGTGACACCTGCCATTGGTGCCACGATCAGCTGATTGTTCAGTTGATAGGGTCCAATCTGCATTTTATGTTTCACCTTAGCTCTTCAAAGGGGCGCTATAGTAGCCCTTTTTGTTGGCCGTGAAAAGGTCAATAAATGACCTAGAGGTAATTTTTTTTCTTGACTTTTAATTGACGAGAAGTCAGAGACTAAATTGTTGGAAGCCAGCGGTGGCGCATGTTGCGCCACCCTTTAGCGCTATTTACGCTTACCTGTCAAGCGGCTCCAATCTTCTTTGTGAGCCGCTGCGTCCATATCGAACCATTGGCTATAAAAGTCAGAGATTTCTTGGGCTTGTTCTTTGAGGAGACCGGAAAGGGCAAGTTTGCCACCGGTTTTTACGCGTTCTGCGATCAAAGGCGCTAATTCTCGCAGAGGGCCTGCAAGAATGTTAGCGACCAGTACGTCGGCTTTGAGATCGGCGGGTTGGTCTTCTGGCAAGTACAAGGCTAGCTTGTCAGCGACATCATTGCGCTCGGCGTTGGCACGCGAGGCGTCGATGGCTTGATAGTCGATATCGATACCTGTGACTTTTTTCGCGCCCAGTTTCAGTGCGGCTACGGCTAAGATACCTGAACCACAGCCAAAATCGATCACTTCTTCATCGCTTAAATCTAAGCTGTCTAGCCACTCTAAACACAGTGCTGTCGTGGGATGAGTGCCAGTACCGAAGGCAAGACCCGGATCTAAGATCACATTGACTGCGGTTGGATCAGGGATTTCGCGCCAGCTTGGGCAGATCCATAAGCGTGTGCCAAATTGGATGGGGTGGAAGTTATCCATCCATTCGCGTACCCAGTCTTTATCTTCAATTTGTTCGACTTTATGGCTGAAGTTCTCACCGAGGAAAGGCAAGGTTTTCAGCATGGCGATGGTCGGTGTCAGATCGGTTTCTGCATCGAATAAGGCCACTACCACGGTATCGCGCCACAGTGGGGTTTCGCCTAATTTAGGTTCAAAAATAGGGGTATCTTTACCGTCTTCGAAGGTGATAGAGACTGAACCTTCTTCCATGAGCAAGTCGCTGATGGTTTCAGCGTCATCGCTATTGGTGTTTATACGGAGTTGGATCCAAGGCATGGGGGCATCCTGTGACTGAGTGTTCATAAACTAAGGGTTCAAAATATCGCGGTATTGTATACCCAAACTATCCCAAAATGCAGGATGTAGCGGGAATTTAAAGCGCTTTAGGTAAGGTCGTTTGGTTATCACTAGGGTTTAGGTTCGACGACTGGCTATTCTGGTATTGCGCTTTTGTCTATACAGACAAGGCGTTAGCTGTCGGGTATGGATTGGTGTTAAAAAACGAATTGTCAGTTTTATTATTTGGTATAACACTATGAAAAGTATTGGTTAATTGGTTTTACCTTTGTTTGGTTTTGATACGTTTTTTGTGATCATCTTCTAAGAGTTGAACTCCGTCAGGTGAGTTGGCTCACGCTTTAAATCTGTGACACTGAAGCCTGATTTGAGTTGCTGCTATGGTGTAGTTTGCCAAGAGGTGCCAACGATAAACGACATAGGTTAATTCAAGATGACAAGCATAACTCGAGTTCACAATAGGGTGAGTACACCGCTAGGTCATCCTTGGTCGGCTAAGGCTGATAGGCTGCAGAGTGCGACAGGGATTATGCTTGGCAGCTTTTTACTATTACACATGCATTTTGAATCGAGTATTTTGCTGGGTAAAGAGGCTTTTTATCGGGTCGTTCAGTTGCTTGAAGGTGGAATGTTTAGCAGCACAGGACATGGTTTTCCTATAGTCACTAAAGTGTTTTCAGTGTTTATGCTATTGGTGGTGATAGTACATGCCGCGGTGGCGCTACGGCGTTTTCCGGCGCAGCTAGGGCAATGGCGAGCCCTGCGTTCGCACATGGGGAATATCAAGCATAAGGATACCCATGCGTGGTTTTGGCAACTGATCACCGGCTTTATCTTATTTTTCCTCGTTCCTGTTCACCTCTTCACTATGATTTTGAATCCCGAAATTGGCCCGCATTTATCGGCTGAGCGGGTTTATCACGACAACGCTTGGTTGCTGTATGCGTTGTTACTTCCCGCTGTAGTGGTACACGCCATGATTGGTCTCTATCGCGTAGCGGTAAAGTGGGGCTTAACCACTCAGCGCTCAGGCCTGCGAAAAATCGCTAAGGTGCTGATTATTTACTTGCTATGCCTTGGTACTGCGAGCCTTGTTTCATATCTATTTATCGGTAGCGAGCTCGGTATTCCTGTGCAGCCCTTCGTACCTGAGTAGGCTTTAAGCCAGCAGCAGGATTTTGTTTCACTGCTATTATTAAGCATTAGGTTAATTATTCAGCACTCAATTGATCTGGCTCACGTTTTCGTGTGGATGTGTGAGCGATATTAGTTTGCGATAAGACTTAATGAGATTGGCTCGATAAGGTCAACGGCGTGAGGCGATAGGATGGCGATCAAATTAAATATTAAAAAATGGAGTGCTTGGCTGGATTTAAGCCAGAGTTTGTCAGGGGTAATACTCGCAGTCTTTTTGTGGACCCACTTAGTGTTAGTGTCATCGATTTTATTGGGTGCGGATGCCATGAGTTGGGTGGCACGCACCATGGAGCTGAGTTTTCTGTCCGCTGATGGACACGGTTATCCTTGGGTAGTGACTTGTATTGCCATTGGTATTGCCATTTTGGCGTTAGTGCACGTGTTAGTGGCATTGCAAAAATTACCCATGAGTCTGCGTCAGCAAAGGGCTCTACGCCAACAAATGCAAGTGATCAACCACAGCGATACTCGCTTGTGGCGCTGGCAAGCCATTACTGGTGTAGTGATTTTACTGCTGTTGCCTGTGCATTTGTGGCTTATTGGCTCGGCTCCCGAAACCATTGGCCCTCAGGGAAGCGCCGATCGTATTTGGAATCAAGGTGTCTGGATGGTGTATCTGCCTTTACTGTTCACTGTGGAGTTACATGCAGCAATTGGCATTTACCGTGTGGCTTTGAAATGGGGCGCGGCGCGGGATCTCAACAACCGTAATCGATTACGTAAGATCAAGACCATAGTGAGCGTGCTATTTGTCACTGTTGGCGTCGCCTCACTCCTGGCATTTTTACCCTATGCGAGTTAATTCCGCTTTTAATCAATGATTAAGCTAATCAGTGAATAGAATGTCGAACATAAAAAAACAGCACAAAACAATAGACCCCATTAAGGAGCAGGCGTGAAACTGATTTATACCGATTCATTGGTGGTAGGAGCTGGGCTCGCGGGCTTAAGGGTCGCTATCGCTTCGAAAGAGCGTGGGCTTGACACTTTAGTTTTGTCACTCATTCCTGCAAAACGTTCCCACTCTGCTGCCGCTCAAGGGGGTATGCAGGCGAGTTTAGGCAATGCCGTTAAGGGAATGGGCGATGATGAGGATGTGCATTTTCAAGATACGGTAAAAGGTTCCGACTGGGGCTGCGATCAAGATGTTGCACGGATGTTTGCCCATTGTGCACCTAAGGCAGTACGTGAGCTGGCCAATTGGGGCGTGCCTTGGTCTCGGGTGACTGCTGGCCCGAGAGAAGTGATAGTCAATGCGCAAAAAGTCACGCTACATGAGGCCCAAGAAGCCCATGGTCTTATCAACGCCCGTGATTTTGGCGGGACTAAAAAATGGCGCACTTGTTATACCGCCGACGGTACAGGTCATTCGCTGTTATACGCTATGGATAACAAAGCGATTTCCATGGATATTCCCGTCCACGAACGTATCGAAGCGTTGGCACTTATTCACGATGGTAAACGTTGCCATGGGGTGATCGCCCGCTGTTTGATAACCGGAGAACTCAGGGCCTATGTGGCGAAGTCCACCACCATTGCCACTGGCGGATATGGCCGCATTTATGAAGTGTCGACCAATGCGATCATCTGCGAAGGCATTGGTCAAGCACTCGCGTTGGAAACGGGCGTGGCAAGGCTTGGCAATATGGAAGCGGTACAATTCCATCCGACTGCTATCGTGCCCGTGGGCATTTTAACCACGGAAGGCTGCCGTGGTGATGGTGGCTTATTGCGCGATAAAGACGGTTATCGCTTTATGCCAGACTATGAGCCCGATAAAAAAGAGTTGGCATCGCGGGATGTGGTATCGCGCCGCATGACAGAACACATACGGAAAGGTAAGGGCGTCGATAGCCCCTATGGGCCGCATTTGTGGCTGGATATTACCCTTCTGGGTCGCAAGCACATTGAAACTAACCTAAGGGAAGTGCAGGAAATTTGTGAGAACTTCCTCGGTATCGACCCCGCTAAGGATTGGATCCCTGTACGCCCAACTCAGCATTATTCTATGGGCGGTATTCGGACTAATGCCACAGGTGAAAGTCCGCAGCTTAAAGGCTTATTTAGCGTAGGTGAGGCGGCTTGTTGGGACATGCACGGCTTTAACCGTTTAGGCGGTAATTCGTTGGCCGAAACCGTGGTTGGCGGCATGATTATTGGTAAATATGTCGCCGATTTTTGTGAGAACAATAGCCTTGAGATCGACACTCAGCTTGCTGAACGGTTTATGCAGCAGGTGCAGAGTGAAATCGATGTGCTGGTCGAGGGTGATGGTCACGAGAGCGCCTTTGAACTCAAGCGCGAAATGCAGCGCATCATGATGGATTATGTGGGGATTTTCCGTAATGGCCCCGAGCTTGAAAAAGCGGTTGCCGAGCTAAAAGTGTTGCTCGAGCGTTCGCGTAAACTCGGACTTAAGTGTAAAAAGCGTCACGCCAATCCTGAGTTAGTTGAAGCCCTACGGGTCAAGCGTATGCTAAAAGTGGCGCTAACCGTAGCCTGCGGCGCCGCCGCGCGAACAGAGAGTCGTGGTGCCCATGCTCGCGAGGATTATCCGCAGCGAAATGATCGAGACTGGCTGAATCGCACCTTGGCCAGCTGGCCGGATCCCGATGCACTCGAACCTGTGCTTAACTACGAAGCACTCGATGTGATGAAGATGGAACTCCCGCCGGGTTATCGTGGTTATGGCATCAACAACGCCATAGTGCATCCTGATACCGAAAAGCGTGAACAGCAAATTGCCGAGATTTTAGCTGAGCTAGGTGATGATGCTGACCGTTATCAAAGGCAGCGGGCTCTTATGCCCTTTGAATTACCCGAGAGTTTACAACCCAATAATGAACGTTTAAGTGATACTTTAAAAAGTCCATCTGCCAATGCGTTAGGAGAAAAATCATAATGAGCCAAGGTCGCCAGTTAACCTTTAATATCTTTCGTTATGATCCGCAGGACCCAAACGATAAGCCGAAAATGGTGCGTTATCATCTCACCGAAACGCCGGGGATGACGGTATTTATCGCCCTTAATAAACTCAGGGAAGAACAAGACACTTCATTGCAGTTCGACTTTGTTTGTCGTGCTGGTATCTGTGGTAGCTGCGCTATGGTGATCAACGGTTTCCCGACGCTAGCTTGCCGCACCTTAACGGCCAAATATCCTAAGGGCGAAATCACCTTAATGCCGCTGCCAGGTTTTGAGTTGATTGGTGATCTCTCGGTTAACACTGGTAAGTTTATGCGGGAACTGGCCGAACGCTTAAAGCTGTGGTTACACCCTAAGGCCAATGATATAAGCGTGCATCGGCTTGAAGATCCTATGGACCCAGATGAAGCTGCGCGTTTATATGAGCTAGAGCGCTGCGTTGAATGTGGCGTGTGTGTTTCTGCCTGTGCGACTAAACAAATGCGTGAAACTTTTGTCGGCGCTGTGGGCATGATGAAAATAGCTCGTTTTGAGATGGACAGCCGTGACGCTCGTACTGCCGAGGATTTTTACCATGTGATTGGCAATCAGGATGGCGTGTTTGGCTGCATGACTTTACTCGGCTGCCAAGACAACTGTCCTAAGGATTTGCCACACATGCAGCAAATCGCGTATTTACGCCGCAAGATGGCCATGACTTTGATTTGATAAGTGATAAATGATGAAAAGCGCCAACGTGTTTGGCGCTTTTTTGTTGATTAGCAGGCGTAGCTTTTGTGAATGTCAGCTCGATTGATTATGTCTGCGGTTTGAGCGACGAATGCTTGAAAGTGCGTACTCGCCATATGTTCATCCAGTGCGGCTTGGGATTGCCAAATTTCGTACATCCAGAAGATATTTTCATCATCTAATGAGTGATGCAGTTTGTATTCGATGCAGCCAGCCTCGGTATGAGTGTCTGTCACGAGTTGCTTGAGTATCTTAAATAGCGTATCGCTTTGGCCTTGATTCGCTATGATTTGGGCAAATACTGTTATTTTCATTGGTTAAAACCTTCTAAAACAATTTTACCGATCGCTTTGCCAGACTCTATCTGAGCGTGAGCTTTGATTAAGTTTTGGGCATTAATGGTGCCGTAGTGCTCACCGATCGTACTCTGTAACTCGCCTGTATCGATAAGGGCGCTTAAGCGGTTGAGTAAGTGGTGTTGCGCAATCATATCCTCGGTCTGATATAGGCTGCGGGTAAACATCAGTTCCCAGTGTAAGGATAAGCTTTTACGCTTAAGTTTCATCACATCTAATGGCCCCTTAGGATCGTCGATTAATGCTAGTTTTCCTTGTGGCTTAAGCACTTGTACTATTTCATCAAAATGCTGATCGGTTTGGGTTAAGCTAATCACATGGGTCACATCAGTAATGCCAATATTGGCAAGTTCCTGTGAAAGTGGCTTGGTGTGGTCGATAACAGCATCGGCACCAAGCTCATGCACCCAAGAGGCGGATTCAGGACGAGATGCAGTGCCTATCACTTCTGCACCTGTGAGTTTTACTGCAAGCTGAGTGATGATTGAACCCACACCGCCGGCCGCACCGATAATTAAAATACGGGCGTCAGTTGCCGAACCATCTTGGGGTAAAGCTAAACGGTCGAATAAAATCTCCCATGCTGTAATCCCCGTTAAAGGTAATGCCGCGGCTTGGGTATAGGTTAAGCTTTTAGGTTTATGGCCGACAATTCGCTCATCAACCAATTGATATTCTGCGTAACTTCCGCTGCGACTGATATCGCCCGCATACCACACTTCATCGCCAACGTTGAAAAGACTGACTTTCTCACCAACGGCTTTGACGACACCGACCGCATCCCAGCCGATAATTTTGTATTCGCCTGCAGGTGCAGAGCTAGATGCACGGATTTTTGTATCAACCGGATTGACAGAAATGGCTTTGATTTCCACTAAAAGGTCAAAACCTGTCGCAGTTGGCTCGGCTAGCGTGATGTTTTCTAATGCATTGGGCGCTGTGATTGCACCTGCTGTCTGGTAACCAATGGCTTTCATGTTTATTCCTCTGGGTGTACTTGCTGGAGTCTACTTGTTTGAGTGTACTTGTATCGTGTAGCCATTGTGTGGAATATTAGCTAAGAGATAAACAGGATAAAGTTTGTAATTTTTTCAAAGGATTTTTGATAATCATGCTAATTAATGATTTAGCTTTGTTCGTGCGAGTCGCTGATTGCGGCAATATATCTGCCGCAGCAGCCGAGATGGATATCTCGGCTGCTTCTGCCAGCGCTGCAATAAAACGGCTTGAGAAACAGCTCGATACTAGTTTATTTATCCGCACGACACGCAGCTTACGTTTGACTGTGCAAGGTGAACGTTATCTTATTCATTGCCGACGTGCGCTAAGCGATTTAGCGCTTGGCGAACAAGCTATCGCCAGTGATAAAGGTAAAATATCTGGCACCTTAAGCCTTTCGGTTTCTTCAGACTTTGGCCGTAATCTGTTTGTGCCTTGGCTCGACGAGTTTTTGCTCGATTTTCCTCAACTGCAAGTGCGCTTGCACCTTGGAGACAATATCAGCAGTTTTTACCACGATAAAATTGATGTTGCTGTGCGCTATGGAAAACCGCAGGATTCTAACCAAGTGGCTTTTCCTATCTGCAGTGTTGATCGTGTCTTGTGCGCCTCACCTGAATATCTCGCCAAGTTTGGTGTGCTTGATTCGTTAGAACAATTAGTTGAGCATAATTGCTTGTTTTATAAGTTAGATGATCGCACCCACGATCAATGGCTATTTAGGCGTGATGGTCAAGAATTCAAAGTGCGTGTCACGGGCAATCGTAGTGCTAATGATGCCGAGATTGCCCGCCGTTGGGCTGTGGCTGGCAAAGGGTTGGTCTTTAAGTCGAGTCTAGATCTGGCCGATGACTTAATCTCAGGGCGATTAGTACGTTTGTTGCCTGATTATAAGGGGGAACCCGTCGATTTATACTTAGTGTGCCCAGGACGTGAACATGTCACTCCCGTGGTGTTACTGCTTCGTGAAATGTTACGCCAGCGCTGTAAAGAGCTGCAAATGCAGTTGGCGGCTCGTCATATTCTCCCACAACACCCTTAAGCAATTGCATTTTGGTGGTATATGTAAATAAGCGCACTGCATGTTGTTATTTATTTATAAATAAAGTTTTCTAAATTGTTTTTCTCGGTGGGCTTAGTTGTTGCTCATTGTGTTTTTTTATGTTTAATTTTGCATGGTTTTTCTGATCTAACTCATATTTATTTTAATTTAATATGAGTTAGCTCTTGTGTGAGTTGTAAATATTTTTTGTTCGTGCGTATGATGCAACAGATGTATCTTTTTGTATCTTTAGCTGTGATGTCGCAGTGGAGATTATTGATAGCATGACGTATTGACGAGCAATGTTAACGAAATTAGCCATAAAAAAATATCTAAAAATACCAAAGCGTTTTCTTTTCGCTGTGGGTGAGTGGCTGATATTTGGAATATTATGGGTGAGATTACCTGTGAATATTGTCGCGTTGTCTGATTCTTGTGTTATTGAAAATAATTATTTATCAATGGCTTCAGTTGGGGTGTTTTACTGTGAACCTGTTAGCCATCAGTCAATAGTAATAGTTGGTGAATATAGCGCTCCCCTTTGGACTGGGTTTGCCCAAACGGATTTTGAAAGCATATTTTGGGGAGCGTCTTTTTTCGTTTTTTTGGGTTTTATTTATTTCGTCTTAACCATATTTATACGTAGTTATATTATTAATATAGAAAACTATTATTCAGTTTTACTTAATTGGATGAAATCAATTCAAGCAAGTACATCCTAGCGTTAAATAGAGCGCATGCTCACTATCAAGATTTTTCATTAAAAATATAAATCAAGGTTTTATTATGCAACCAACGAATAATCAATATTATTCGTCGATTTCTCGTCGACGAAATAAATGGTCTGTGTTTTTCTGCGTGCAGGTGATGCTGGCCAGTATCTCCTTTGTCGGTCAAGCATTGGCCGTCAATGAATTTGAGCTAGCAACGGATGCACAAGCAGCAAAATGGTCTGGCTACGTTAATGTGGGTTTTACGCGAAACATTTATGACTCGGAAAGTTATTACGCCTATCAAGCCTACAACATCGATAGCCGTATCGATTACAAGGCAAATTGGGGCAATGTGCTGTTTACCCTTGGGGGTGAAAAGCAAACACTACATGGCAAAGAGTCCAGTTTTTATGATCCTTTGCTGGAGTACCGCACGCCACTGTATGCCTTAACCGATACCGTCTCATTGAAAGGCAGTTTAGGTGTGTATTTACCCGCAGAACGTGAATCAAAACTAGATAGGTTGCAATATGCGCCGCGCATTGCCGCGTACTTATTTTGGAGCCCGCTAGATAACCTAAGTTTTTATTTTTCACCGCGCTATCGCTACAACGCTTACCAATACAAAACCGCTGGTGAGCGCGTGTTAGTTGAACAGCAACTCGATGGATTACTCGATGCTTATTGGCAAATAACGGCCAATTGGTATTTGGATATGAGTGGTCGTTATCGGATTTCCAAAAACTATTACGGTCGTCGACTCGATGATCAATTTACCTTTGCCCAAGAACTCGGTTGGTCGTTTAAGCCTGATTGGGTGTTGGCTGTAGGTCACAACAATAGTGGTCGTTTCTATAACCCAGAAGTGGGGACATCTCAGGGATTTGAGATTTATGACAAAAAGAGTTCAACCTTTTATTTGTCAATTACTAAATATCTATAAAAACAGTAGTTAAGAGGAATCTATGAAGAAGTCCATGCTATGTCTGGCGATCACCAGCGCACTGACCCTTGTGGGGTGTGGTGCCGGCGATGAGCCTTATAAAGAACTCCCGAAAGATGAAAAGCAAGTCACCACTGCCGACATCGATAAAGCAACTGAGCGGCAATATCTCTACATTCGCAGCGTGGGTAAGGCTCCGCGTTATGCTGCCGAGGTGCGAGGTTTTACCCAAGGTGATCCTAAGTTGGTGACCTTGCATAAAACTGAGAATGGTATCCAAGTACGTCAAATTGACCGAGATAATATCGGACTAGGCCATGACAGTCGTTATCCTAATGAGTATAACCAAGCGCCAGTGTTAACCATTCCTGGCGAATATATCGACTTTAAATGTACCGAAGATAAATGGCGTGAGTGCGTTAACGTTGAGCAAGTGAATACAGATGCTAATTTAACATGGCAGGATAAGCGCTACTTTGTCCCCGATTTTGCCAAAGCCAAAATTGCCGAGTTGAGCATTAATGACATTTTCACCTTTGGTGAATGTGTTACTGAAACAGAAGCCCCACGACTAGTAAATACTCAAGGCCAAAAAGGCTATGAGATGGATTTAGCTAAGGGCGTGGTTAACTTTGAAATTGAGCATACCTATCAAGCTTCACCAAGTTGCTTTAACCAATTTTACGGTGGCAACCTCGACAACCTATCCTTTACGACCACTGAGTTTATTTCTATTGTGGCGGTGGATCAGTTAGCCAGTAAAGACTATCAAGCGATTCCCTATGCCGAAAATGAAAAGGGTGCATTTGGCTTCTTTACCTCCTCCCATACCTATCGTGATGCGACTGACTCAGAGGGCGTTGACGGGTATGTGCGTACCTACTTGAATCGCTTTAATCCGGCCAAATCAGAACTTACTTATTACCTGAGTAATAATTTCTACGATGCGAAAAATAAACCCTTTTTGGATGCTGCCATTGAGTCTGTTACGGCAATTAACATTCAAAACAAGTTGTATAAAACGGGTTTTCCACAGATAAAACTTGAGCAAGCCCACGATAAACGCCATGGCGACCTGCGCTATAGCAACATCACTTTATTTGATGAACCGCTGGATAATGGTTTGGCGGGTTATGGCCCATCCGCGGCAAACCCGCTTACAGGCGAAATTGTGAGTGCGCGAGTCAATCAATACAGCTCGAATCTAAAACAAGGCGCAGTACGTTACTATCGCCAAGTGCGTTTAGATTATAACAGAGGCAAATTGGACGCGAATTCAGTGACGTCGTTAACGGGCGAGCCATATGTTGCTCGTTTGGACAAGCCTGATGTCAGCCTAGACACCGCGCCAGTTGAGGCGGCTGCATTTGAGCAACCCACTCAGCAACTTATCGCTGCACCCAAATCGATGTTATTAACGCCCAAGGATAATAGTTTCGATGCTTTAGCGGATTTTGATGAAAAAACACAAGCGTTTTGGTCTGAAAACTCAATGATGCATGTGGATACCGTGTTTGCTACGGGTGGTAGTGATCGTGAATTACCTCGCGGCATCAAAGGTCATGAAATTGACTGGAAAAAAGCTGAAATGTGGGTTGATGGCAAAGTGGGCGGTAAGTTAGCGGCATTTGAAGATCTGCCCATAAGTTTACAAGACTCCTTAACGACAGCCCTAGCCGCGCAAGCATTTGCTGGCACCTTAACCCATGAGTTAGGACATACCTTTGGCTTAAGGCATAACTTTGCTGGGAGTCGCGACCACGACAATACCTTTAACCAAGCGCAACTGACGGAGTTAAAAGTCGCCTTTAGCGATGCGGGTTACCCAGAAATTACCGTTAATGCCGAGTTTTCCAGCCAAATGGATTACAACGTGAATCGGTTTGCGACCACGTTTGAACCCTATGACTTAGCCGCGTTACGTTTTGGTTATGCCCGTGAAGTAGAAACGAAGGCCAACGAATTTGTGTCGCTCAAAGCGGAAGATGTCAAACGCCGTGACGAACTCGCCAAAGGGGTTGTTAATGGAGATACTCGATTTGGTGTGCTCTATAACATTGAGCAAAACAATAGCCTACGTCAGTATTCTTACTGCACTGATGAACATGTGTCCCTTAACAGCAACTGTAATCGTGGTGATGCAGGTAAAAACTTAGATGATATTAATCAGTTCTATATCGAGAAGTATTTTGATAGCTACGAGACCATGAACTTACGCCATAATCGTCAATCTTTATTTGAAGATCATAGCCTAAGTTACGCCATTAATCGTAAAGCTCAGTTTGATGAAATACGTCAATTCATTGAAGATGTGAGCTTTTTAGAGCAATTATTTGGTCTATCTGAAAACTTTTTCGCTGGTGAATGCGAACGATTGGCGGCGGCAGGTAGCGAGGCTTGGTATTGCGCGAATCAGCGGGCGATGAATCAGTCGGCAGATTTCTTCCTTAAGCTGGTGGGAGAAAATGATGCGACCCTCGATGTGACATACAAGCAAGCCGATGGCAGCGTGGCCTTAAGACAGCAGTACAATTTTGGCAAAGTGCTTGAACAATATCGTTTTAAAAGCGGCGATATGAAGGCGAAGTTTGAGCCAGGTGAGGTGATAAGTCAGTTCTCTGATTCTCCTGAAGCCTTGAAAGAGCTGATCATTAAATCGCAAATTAATCCTAAATTTCAGGATTTATTAACGGCGGATGTCAGCTTTTCGGGTCGCTTACTTAACGGTATTAAAACGCCTGCGTCCTCACCTAACCATCCCTATGTGAATGAGCGCGACGTGTTGGGGGTGTGGCCAGATAAATTGTTAGCCGTGAGAGCCTTAGTATCACGTACCACCCCACGTAGTACATCGAGTCTTGGTTATAAAGCATTGGTTGATTTACCTAATGTGGGTCCAGTGTTCCAAGATATGCTGTGTAAGATGACCATGGGTGAAGGTCCTGGGCTGACTCGTGGTAATACGCCACTCTTTGCCGAAAGCTGTGGCGCGAGTGATAAGCTCGATAGCTATTTGCCTTATTACACTGATTTTTCGCAACAAAGTATTGAGCCATTACCTAATTACGACCGTTCGGTATCACGTTACTTCCAATTCGATACTGTTAACGGGCAGCCAAAAGGTAAGAGTAATTTACTGCAGATGATATTACGCCAAGTGGTGCTTGCATCCGTTGACAGTGATTATCAAGGCGAGCAAAAAGCTAGGGTATGGCGTGAATATGTTGGTATTCGTTTAGCTGGCCCGGCATTGGCGACTCAAGCGGAAGTGACGTTAAATGGCCGAGTGTACGCGGCAACCGCAGAAAACACCTTAGCACTCGCGCTGATTAACCGAATTAAAGAGATGGAAACCTTTAAGGCGCAAGCCGGGGAGGCCACGCTTGCCATCAAGTTAAACAATGGCACAGTAGGGGAGATCATTGATAGCCAGCTAAGTCGAGATCAGTTAGTGCTCAGTTACTTACCTGTGCTTGATTAAGTCACTTGAATCAAGATTAGCCGCACTCGCGGCTTTTTTTTATACATAAACAAAAGGCCGCTCAGTGAGCGGCCTTATTATTCATGCAATCTTGTATGGCTTAAGACTTAGTGCGTTTCATAGCGGTAAAGAACTCTTCGTTAGTCTTGGTCATCGCCAATTTATCGATTAAGAATTCCATTGCGCTGACTTCATCCATAGGATTTAAGATCTTACGTAGGATCCACATTTTTTGCAGTTCTTCTTGGGTCGTGAGTTTTTCTTCACGACGCGTACCGCTGCGGTTGAAGTCAATGGCTGGGAACACACGCTTTTCTGCCGCTTTACGTGACAGATGCAGCTCTTGGTTACCTGTACCTTTAAATTCTTCGTAGATCACTTCGTCCATCTTAGAACCGGTATCAACCAAAGCAGTGGCGATAATGGTCAAGCTGCCGCCGTGTTCGATGTTACGTGCTGCACCGAAGAAGCGTTTTGGACGGTGCAGGGCGTTCGCATCCACACCACCAGTTAATACTTTGCCCGATGACGGGATAACAGTGTTATAGGCACGGGCTAAACGGGTAATCGAATCGAGTAAGATAACGACGTCTTTCTTGTGCTCAACCAAACGTTTTGCTTTTTCAATCACCATTTCGGCAACTTGAACGTGGCGGCTGGCTGGCTCATCGAAGGTTGATGCGATAACTTCGCCTTTAACGAGGCGCTGCATCTCAGTTACTTCTTCTGGGCGTTCGTCGATCAGTAATACCATCAACACCACTTCTGGGTTGTTGTAGCTGATGCTTTGAGCAATGCCTTGAAGTAATAGCGTTTTACCGGCTTTTGGTGGTGCAACGATCAAACCACGTTGACCTTTACCAATCGGTGAGCATAAATCCAGAATACGTGCGGTAATATCTTCAGTTGAGCCGTTGCCGCGCTCCATACGCATACGTTCTTCTGCGTGGAGTGGGGTTAAGTTTTCAAAGAGGATTTTATTACGGGAGTTTTCTGGTTTATCGAAGTTAACTTCGTTGACTTTCAATAGGGCAAAATAACGCTCGCCTTCTTTTGGTGGGCGAATTTTACCAAAAATGGTATCACCCGTTCGCATGTTGAAGCGGCGAATTTGGCTTGGTGAGACATAGATGTCATCTGGACCAGCTAAATAAGAACCGTCTGAGCTGCGTAAGAAGCCGAAACCGTCTTGGAGTATTTCTAATACCCCACCACCGAAAATGTCTTCTCCACTTTTTGCGTGGGCTTTAAGGATTGAGAAAATAATGTCCTGCTTGCGAGCGCGGGCCATATTTTCGAGCTTCATATTTTCAGCTAGCGAGACTAGGTCAGAAATCGGCGTGTCTTTTAATTCAGTTAAGTTCATTTTGGGGGTCTTGTGTTACGCGACAAAGCTTACCGCGATCAATCAGTAAGGATGTAATTCAGGATAGTGATTGACGAGCGAGAAGAGGTTATTAGAAAGAATCTGGTTATTAAAGTAGCACTAACAAAGCGGGGCGTCCAGAAATTTAGGGAAATTCCGGCACAATTAATTTATAGCTTGTGCCGGAGGTCACTCATTACGACGTCAAATTAGATTTGAGCGTCGATAAACTCTTTCAATTGCGTTTTTGAGAGTGCGCCAACTTTAGTCGCGGCTAATTCGCCGTTCTTGAATAGCAGTAAAGTTGGGATGCCACGAACGCCATATTTCGCTGGAGAAACATTGTTTTGGTCAACGTTTAATTTAGCGATAGTCAAGCGACCTGCATATTCTTCAGACACATCGTCTAAAATTGGAGCGATCATTTTACAAGGACCACACCACTCGGCCCAGAAGTCTACCAATACTGGCAAATCAGACTTTAATACGTCGTTTTCGAAGCTGTCGTCACTCAGGTATATAATTTTATCGCTCATGATGTTCTCCAGTTTGGGTGCCATTGCTGGTTTGTTAATGGCTTACCATGTATATTGGGGCTGAAAAATAGCTTTTCAAGTTACCTTTTTTACAATGTGGCTATTTCAAACGATCGAGTATCTTATTGCAACCTCAACAGGTAAGCTTGCGCTATGAGCGAAACACATCTATCTACCCAAAGGTTTGCCGACCTACCTCTACATCCTGAGGTTAAACAGGCCCTTGCCGAGAACGGCTTCGAATTTTGTACGCCGATCCAGGCGTTATCACTGCCTGTATTACTCCAATCAAAAGATATCGCAGGCCAAGCACAAACGGGCACTGGTAAGACAATGGCCTTTTTGGTCGCCACGTTTAATCATTTATTATCGACTCCCATACCTGAAGGTCGACTGATTAATCAGCCCCGCGCCATCATTATGGCCCCGACTCGCGAACTGGCGATTCAGATTGCCAAAGATGCGATTTTACTCGCCAAGCACACACACTTAAAGGTGGGTATTGTTTATGGCGGTGAAAGTTACGATGTGCAGCGTAAAGTATTAGATCAAGGTGTTGATATCTTGATTGGTACAACGGGTCGAATTATCGACTACGTTCGTCAAGGTATTATTGGCTTGAATTCAATTCAGGCTGTGGTACTTGATGAAGCCGATCGTATGTTTGATCTTGGTTTTATTAAAGATATTCGCTTCTTATTTAGACGTATGCCTGAGGCAAATCAACGTCTTAATATGTTATTTTCGGCAACCTTGTCCATGAAAGTACAAGAGCTGGCTTATGATCATATGAATGAGCCCGTTAAAGTTGAAATCGCCCCCGAAGAAAAAACCTCCAAAAACATCAAAGAAGAAATCTTCTATCCTTCCCAAGAAGAGAAGATGCGTTTGCTGTTGACCTTGATTGAAGAAGATTGGCCAGAAAAAGCCATCGTTTTCTCCAACACTAAGCATAGTTGTGAAACGCTTTGGTCTTGGCTTGAAGGTGACGGACATCGTGTGGGTTTATTAACGGGTGATGTGCCACAGAAAAAGCGTATTCGTATCCTTGAGCAATTTACCAGTGGTCAACTAGATATATTGGTTGCTACCGATGTAGCGGCTCGTGGTTTACATATTTCTGACGTTTCACACGTGTATAACTATGATTTACCTGATGATTGCGAAGACTATGTTCACCGAATCGGTCGTACTGGTCGTGCGGGTAACAAAGGCATGTCGATAAGCTTTGCCTGTGAAGAGTACGCATTGAACTTGCCTGCAATCGAAAGCTACATCAACCATTCGATTCCAGTAAGTAACTACGACAGTGAAGCTTTACTGGCCGATATTCCTACGCCAGCGAAGATTCACCGTAAACACCCTAGCGGCACTCGAAACTTGCGTGATCGTTCAGGGGCAAGCCGCCCAGGTGCTCAACGCAGTGGTGCTCGCCCTCCTCGTCATGATAGGACACGTAGACATTCGTAAATGCCAACACCCGCTTATGCCGCTATAACATTAGGCTCAAATAGTTTTAATATGCTGATCGCCAAAACGCGTGGTGGTCAGCCGCATATTATTGCGAAATATAAACGCAAGGTGAGGCTCGCCGAAGGCATAGGCAACGATGGCAAATTAAGCCCCGATGTCATGCAGCGCGGCCTCGACTGTTTGAGTATGTTTGCCCAGATGTTGGTGCAACATAAGATTGAAGCAAACCATGTTGCTGTGATTGCAACTGCAACTCTTCGCAGTATTAGCAATGCTGATGAGTTTAATCAGCGTGCATTGCCACTCTTAGGTCATCCGATCGAAATTATCTCTGGTATGCGTGAAGCAGAGCTCATCTATCAAGGTATGGTGGCGACCACTTGTGGTCAAGGCCGTCGCTTGGTTATTGATATCGGTGGGGCGAGTACAGAGTTTATCATTGGCGATGGGCATCAAGTGCTGTTCAAAACCAGTTTACCCTTTGGTAGTGTGACTTATAATCGCCAATTTTTCAGCAGTTTGCCGCTGCAGCAGTTAGATTTTGATGATGCTAAGCAGCAAGTGCTAATCGCATTAGCAGAGCATAGACAAACCCTACGTGATCTTGGTTGGCATTGTGTCGTTGGTGCCTCCGGCGCTGTACAGTCTGTGGTAGAAGTGCTACTTCACCGAGGGTTATCTGAAACTATCACACTCGATGTGCTTACTCAGTTGAAGGCTGAGATCCTCGCCCAAGAAGATATTAGCTTAATGGGGATTGTTGGGCTTTGCAGTGAGCGAGCACCGACTTTTGCTGCGGGTGTCGCTATTCTATTGGCTTTGTTTGAGTTGCTGGGGATCGAGCATTTAGCCTTATCTGGCGGCGCATTACGTGAAGGTGTTTTAGTGATGTTAGCTCAGCGGATTATTGACGAAGTCAGCTAATATTTTATTAAAACATGATAAAAACTAAAGGCCGCGATGCGGCCTTTAGTTTTTGTACTGTGTCGATTATTTCAATAAATCGGCGAGATCTTTTTCTAAGGAAACCGTTGGGCGTTCTACGATGCGGCCAACTTCTTTACCTTGCTGCAGTACAATAAAGGTTGGAATGCGGGTAAAGTCGTATTTTGCGGCTAAGCCTTCGGGATCTTTTTTCGTTCGGTCGACACCAATATAGGTCACTTTAATATTGGGATTAGTGACTTCTTCCATAATACGGATAAAGCGCGGCGTTTCCCGGTGACAATCTGGGCACCAAGTACCAATGATCACTACAATTTCTGTAGGTTCAGTGATGCTTTTAAGCGGGGTGATTGCAGTGGTATCGACTTGATAGGTTTTATACCCTTCAGCAAACTCATTGAGTTCTGTGACTAAATGTTGTGCTTCGACTATGCCAGTTAAAATCACTTCTTGTTTCTCCTCGCTGCAGGTCGCAATTAAGCTCTGTTGTTGTTCTTCAAATCCACAGCCACCATTGGCTAGTGCCTGACAACTAAAAAATAAGGCAGTAGTGGCTAGGAATGCCTTAACGTTATTGTGCATGATGTGCCCTTAAAATCGAAGAGAAAGAATGAAGCTTGATTCAAACATTATTCTCGATGCGATTAAAGCGGATCATTGATTTGCTGCAAGCTAGATCACGCATTGCTAATATCTATAAGCTTAACGATCACAGGATTGCATAGTTTTTGGAGTTAAGACATTGAAAAAGCACATCCCCGAACCGCGATTCGGGGATAGAGCGTATTGAAATAATAAGTTACATGGCTCGATTACTGAGCGAGAATTTTTTCTAAAATAGGCTTGTTAGCCTCGGGGAAGTCATAATTAATTAAATCGGTTTTAGTGACCCAAGCGATAAGCTGACCTTCAAGGCCTTGAGCTGTGCCGTTAAATTCTGTGACTGAATGGATATCGAGTAGCACTTGTTTATCGGGATAGTCGAAACTCAACGCCATAAATGGCTGACTATCAGTGACATTGAGCGCGACTTCCTCTTTGAGTTCACGGATCAATGCCTGAGTGACAGTTTCGCCTGTCTCAACTTTACCACCAGGAAATTCCCATTTCCCACCTTGATGTAAATGATCTGGGCGTTTTGCCAACAGAATTTCACCGGCCGAGTTAGTAATAATGCCGACGGCAACATGGATGCGTTTAGTCATAATATTTATCGATTAATGAGTGGGTAAAAGTAAGGGCATTAAAGGCTTGAGCTGAGTTATTCGTGTGTAAACCCAAAATTACTCTTTAAAAAAATCGCCTTCATCGAGATCAAATTCATCAAATGCTTCTGGATCAAATTCGGCTTTGACTGGGATGACGTGTTTTTCTGACGCCCAATCGCCGAGATCGATCAACTTACAGCGCTCGCTGCAAAAAGGTTTAAATGCAGATTGTGGCACCCACTCGACAGGGGCTTTGCAAATAGGGCAGTTAACGGTCAATGGCATAATTGTTCTCTTGGTTAACGGCGATAAAGCGGCCGCCAATACTAATGTCTTTCAGGCCATTAGTGTAAAGGCTTCATGCACAGGTAGCCAGTAAGAAATCAATTGAACGGTCGGAGTGGCGTTGTTGTTCAAACTGCACAAAATGGATAGCGAAACGGTTTTTATGGCCGCTAATCGTAGGATAACACCCGTGGGATGCATCGACTTTAACCCTTACCAAAGCAAGTGCTTGGGCACTGTCACCTTGATAAAAGCCTGCGTGGGCAACGGCATTGTCGTAATGGGACGTGCTACGAGTAAGTTGAAGTAGTAACGTGATCGGGGTAAGTAAAGGTTCGAAATGCGCTATCCAAGAGCGATAATCGTGCTGTTTTTCTTCCCAAGGTTTAGATAGCCAATAATGCAGTTGCGGTAGGTCGAAGTTACAGCAAGCACCTGGCATGCCGAAGCGTTGTCGAAGTGCGGAAATAAATTTGTCTTGTTTTAATTGGCTGCCGAAGCGTTCAGGCTTTTGTAACGGTTCGCGGGCTTGGGTGAGGGCGTTGATATAGATATTGATTTGCTGGTGGTCGACGTGATCTAATTCTTGCCATTTGTTCAGTTGCAGCAAGTGCCGCTCAATATCTTTTAATACTTCATTGCGATAATCGCAGCGTTCGGACAATTCACAGAGGGAAAACAGCGGATAAAAACATCTATGTTGGTGGTCATTGCTTAGGTTACTTTGCAGCTGTTTATCGAGGTATTCGAGCCGCAAGTAGCTGCGAATTTTCTCGTTTAGGGGCTGTTCGTAAACTAATTCAGTCATGGGCGTTATGAGTACCAGATAGTTGTAAATAGCGTTGGTGCAATGCTAGCACCTCTCGTTTTAAGGTTGATATCTCTCCCTGATTATCAATAATGTCGTCGGCTCGGGCGAGTTTTTCGCTGCGGCTCAATTGGCTGTTAATGATGTTATTTACTTGAGATGCATCAACATTGTCCCTTTTTATGGTGCGGCTGATTTGCAACTCAGGCGAAATATCCACCACTAAAGTCCGATTGACTAACCTATCTAACCCGTTCTCAAATAGCAAGGGCACGACCATAATTACATAGACTGAGGTTGCTTTTTCTACCTGTGCTAGCATTTCTTGGCGGATCATGGGGTGCAATAGCTGGTTTAACCATTCACGTTCTTCAGGGTGGCTAAATATCCGTTGCCGCAGTTTGGCGCGATCGAGTTCACCCTCAGGCGTTAACATCTCAATGCCAAAATGGCTAACGATGGCCTCAAGTCCTTTTGAACCCTGAGCGACAACGTCGCGGGCAACGATATCGGCGTCGACTAAGGTAATGCGTTCTGCGGCGAATAAATTGGCAACAGTCGTTTTACCGCTACCTATGCCGCCAGTAAGGCCAACGATAAACTTTGACATAACATACTCCGGATAACTCAGTGCCTAGTTTGCCAGCTTTTACAGTGTTGATAGGTACCAATCAACAATCTGTTGTCCAAATAGCAAGGCTATCCAGCCTGCGGCAGCAATATAAGGCCCAAATGGGATGGGATTACCTTGCTTGAGGCGTTTACTGACAATCATAGTGATGCCGACAACTGCTCCGACTAAGGACGAAAGTAAAATGACCAGCGGCAGCATTTGCCAGCCGAGCCAAGCACCGAAAACGGCGAGCAGTTTAAAGTCGCCATAGCCCATGCCTTCCTTGCCAGTGAGGATCTTAAATAGCCAAAAAATGGACCACAAGCTTAAATAGCCAGCTGCCGCACCGATAATGGCATCGGTTGGACTCGCAAAGGTATGATTTAGATTGATGATCAAGCCGAGCCAAAGTAACGGTAACGTCATTTGGTCGGGGAGCAGCATTTCATCAAGATCGATACCAGTAAGGGCGACGAGTACAAATGTCAGTATGCTCGCAAAGACAAATTGCCAGCTTGGACCAAAGTGCCACGCTAAAGTCGCAACAAGTAGCCCTGTGATGAATTCAATTATTGGGTAGCGGGCGGAAATGGGGGCGTGACAAGCAGCGCATTTTCCCTTGAGCATTAACCAGCCCAATACAGGTAAATTATGCCAAGGTTTAATCGCCGTTCTGCACTTAGGGCAAGCAGAGCCCGGCACCACGAGATTATATTTTTCGGGGAAGCTATCTATCGGTGTATTGAGTTTATCAATACCGATTTTTGCGACTATCTCAGCGTGGTATTCCTGCAAATACTGATTACATTCTTGCTGCCATTCCCGTTTCATCATTACAGGAAATCTGTGGATCACTACGTTTAAAAAACTGCCTATGGTGGCGGCAAAAATAAAGCTTAACGCAATAAACAGCCAAGGACTCTGATCTAGAGACTGGCCTAAAAGGGAGATGAATTCTGACATTTGATGTTCTTATATATATTTTGAGGATGAGAAATTAAACTAGCCGCTAACAACTTTACCCATCTGGAAGATTGGCAAGTACATAGCAACAATTAATCCGCCGACGACAGTACCGATTACCACCATCATAATCGGTTCTATCAGGCTTGATAAGCCATCTACGGCATCGTCTACTTGCATTTCGTAGATAGTAGAGACTTTATTGAGCATGTTATCTAGTGAACCTGATTCTTCGCCTATCATCACCATTTGCACTAACATGTCGGGGAAAAGTCCAGTGGTCTGCATAGCCACATTCATCTGCATCCCCGCCATCACTTCTTGACGAATTTTTAAAATCGCTTTTCGATAGACTGCATTACCCGATGCGCCTGCGGCGGATTCTAGACCATCAATCAACGGCACGCCCGCAGCGAAAGTGGTTGCTAAAGTACGAGCGAATCGAGCCATGGCCCCTTTATGTAAAATGGGCCCAATGGCTGGGATTTTAAGCACAGCTTCGTCTACTCTATCTCGCACCATTTGTGAGTTTCGGTGCGCCCGTACGAACAAAAATACGCCCCCAACAATGGCGGCTAAAAAGATATACCAAGAGGATTGTAAGCCGCGTGAAATATGCAGCACTAATTGAGTAAAGGCGGGCAGTTCAGCACCAAAGCCTTTAAATATATCTTCGAATTGCGGGACGACAAATAAGAGTAACAAAGCCGTGACTAAAATGGCTACCATGACAACGGCAGCAGGATAGAACATGGCCTTCTTTATTTTGGATTTCAGTGCTTCTGATTTTTCTCTGTAAGTAGCTACGCGATCGAAAACCAAATCGAGTGAACCAGAATGCTCACCGGCTGCGACTAGGTCTACATAAAGTTCGTCGAAGTAGCGCCTATGGGGGCGCATAGCATCGGATAAAGGAATACCCGATTGAATTTCGCTAAGGATATTTCCTAATAGTTCTCGCATTTTAGCTTTTTCGTGACCGCGGCCAAGTAGCTCAATAGTTGTCACTAAAGGTACGCCCGCCGCTAGCATAGTCGCAACTTGGCGAGTCATCATAGCAATATCCATAGGGGTGATTTTCGGATCACCTAGTTTAAATAGCGCAGAAGACTGTTTACGTACGTTCTTTGGATTTACGCCTTGGGATTTCAATTGGCTACGGATTTCAGCGGCGGTTGCTCCCCTGAGTTCACCTGCTGTTTTTTTGCCGTCGCGATTTACACCTTTCCATTCGAAGGTATAGATTTTTGGTTGGCTCTTTTGCTCGGCTTTCTTGGTGCGAGGCTTTCTTGTTGTCGTTGCCGTAGCCATAAATGATTCCTGTAAATAAATCGTTCTAGATTTCTAGTTAACTGAACGCTGTGCTTGCTAAATAGTTTGGACTCTAAGATTCAAATATACGAGTAATAATGCGGTATTGCCTGAATTTTAGACGTAACTTTAGACATAAAGATTGGATTTAACCAAAACTGGTTACGCGATTGACTTCTGCAATGCTAGTAACACCGTGGATCACTTTCAATAAGCCTGATTGCCGTAAATCTCGCATTCCTTGGGCTTTAGCTTGGGAGGCGATTTGTAAAGAGTTTCCCCCTTCCATGATAGTGCGGGCTATTTCGTCAGACATCTTCATCACTTCGTAAATACCTACTCGACCTTTGTAGCCTGCAGAGCAATGTTCGCAGCCAACAGGTTTAAAGGTGGTAAAGCCTTGAGTAATTTGTGTTTGGTCAAAACCTAGGCGCAGTAATTCATGCTCGGGTATCACTTCAGCTTGTTTACATTCTGGGCAGAGGCGACGCGCTAAGCGCTGTGCAATAATCAAATTCACAGAGCTAGCTATGTTATAGCCAGGTACACCCATGTTGATTAAACGGGTTAAGGTTTCGGCAGCCGAGTTTGTGTGCAAGGTCGATAAGACTAAGTGTCCTGTTTGCGCCGCTTTAATGGCAATTTCGGCTGTTTCCAGATCACGGATTTCACCTACCATCACCACATCAGGGTCTTGGCGTAGAAATGAACGTAAAGCGGATGCGAAGGTGAGGCCTGCCTTTAAATTAATGTGAACTTGGTTCACACCTTCAAGGTTAATTTCAACCGGATCTTCAGCGGTAGAAATATTACGCTCTTCGGTATTGAGAATATTTAACCCTGTGTAAAGGGAGACGGTCTTACCTGAGCCCGTTGGACCCGTCACTAAAATCATCCCTTGGGGTTTTGCTAGCATCTCAAGGTAGAGCTTTTCTTGGTCTGGCTCGTAGCCGAGCTTTTCAATGCCTAATTGTGCGGAGGATGAGTCTAAAATCCGCATTACAATCTTTTCACCCCAGAGTGTCGGTAGGGTACTTACCCGAAAGTCGATAGACTTAGTACGGGAAAGTTTCATCTTGATTCGGCCGTCTTGTGGCACGCGCCGTTCGGCGATATCGAGTTTCGACATCACTTTTAAGCGTGCAGAAAGACGACCAGCCAGACTAATCGGCGGCTCAGACACTTCGTGGAGAATACCATCTATACGAAAGCGAATACGGTAGCGTTTTTCATAGGGTTCAAAGTGCAAATCTGACGCACCTTTGCGAATCGCATCGGTTAAAATTTTATTGATATAAATAACGATGGGTGCATCGTCACTACTCTCACCAGTAGACTCTTCGCTACGTCTGTCTGTATCAGTAATTTCTATCGCTGCCAGCGCTGCTTCGTCCATGCCGCCTAAATCGAGACCGCTGATATCTTCTTCGAGAATTTTCTCTAGCGCTGTAGCGAGCTTATCTTCCTCAACTAGAATCGCTTCGGCGTGCAGGCCTGCACTAAACTGGAAATCTTCGAGGGCGGCAATATTAGTTGGGTCGGATGTGCCTATATAGAGGCGATTACCGCGTTTAAACAAGGGTAAACAACGGTGTTTTTCAATGAGTTTCTTATTGAGAAAATCTTCAGGGATTGAAGCAAGATCAAACTCATTGAGATCGAGTAGTGGCGTTCCGTACTCTTGATAGCAAAGCTCGGCTATTGCACGGGCAGAGATTAGCTTACTTTGAACTAAGGTGCTTACAAGGGCGTGTTTGTTTTGTCGAGATTTAGTGATAGCGTTAGCCATCTGCTCTTCATTTAGCAGACCTTTGCGGATAAAAAGGGTCGACAGCCCTAAGTGAAGGCCTGTAGATGGCATAACACACTCCTATCTTGATAAAGTAGCTCATAATAGCGCCAAAAAAAGCATTTGTCATATATAATAAAGGCTCCATAATCGAAGAAAAATGATGTTCATCATAGAGATGCAGTTTAATGTATATGCTGTCGCGAGCAGATACCGTTAATTTCTACTATCGGATCTTTATTAGTGTTCTTATTGGGTGCATTTTAAAATCGACTTTTATTGTTCTATATGAGTAAAGTCCTTATCAAACATATAATTACTTTTTAAAATCAATAATATTATTTTTAATAATCATTGCTATGGTCTAAGTCGTCAATAAGGATGTTCAAGTTGATACTCTCTCATGTCGTTTCTCGAATAATTCTTTTTTTATTTTTTGCCGTCTTTTTTATGGGCTCTCTTCTTTCGGGCTATTTCAGTGGTTTCGCTGGACTGGGTAACTCTTATGATCTGAAACGGATTTTAGTTATCGTATTTGTGATGGTCGCTATGGTGTTGCTTTCATGCAGAAAATCTGTACCGATCGCTATACTTTCTCCTTACACATGTTGGGTTGTCTGTGTAATATTTATTTTGGGTTTTATTTCTGCATTAAATAGTAAACACACATTTTGGCCATTGCTTGAATTAGCCAACTTTTTATTGTTGTTCTGCTTGTTTTATATCGTCGGTGTACTGATTGCAGATATAGGCAAAACTGTTGTGCTGCAATATTTTCTTTGGTTTGCATTATTTTTTTCGGTTTGTATTTCAGTTAAGTTTTTTTTGCTACTGCTTTTTCATGCCTTCGATGCTAATCGGCCCGATGTGCATTCTTTAGTTGCTGGTTTTATGAATGTCAGATTTTTCAATCAGTTGCAAGTTATGCTGATGCCACTATTGTGCTTATCTTTTTATATTGAACCACTTAAAAAATATAAACGGGCAGCCATGTTGGCTTTTAGTGTGTTGTGGTTAATCTTGTTGCAATCAGAGGCTCGCGGGGCATTACTCGCAATGGTGGTGGCAGCGTTTGTTGTGTATAGCTTTTTATCTGCTGACCTGCGTAAAGCGTTTATTCGCCCAATTATGAAGGCTGTGACTTTAGGCACGCTTTTGTGGTTAGTGTTGATCATTATTATGCCACTGTTTCTTTTTGATAGCCAAATTTGGCAGCTAAGGACCAATAGCTCAGGTCGCATTGACATGTGGATTTATATTTTACAAACGATCCCCGAACATGTTTGGTTAGGTCACGGGCCAATGAGTTTTGCATGGGCAGAAGCAAGACCTTTGCCTAATGCCCATCCCCATAATGCTCTACTGCAGTTTTTATATGAGTTTGGTGTATTTGCGTTTATCTTGCTGGCGAGTTGGTCGCTGATGAAATTACGGGTAATATTAAAGCGGCTTAAATTATTAAGGGCAAAGTCGAATGAGCATTTGGCTGCAAAACCACAAAGCGGCATTAACAAAAGCCTCGGCAAAAGTTTCGATACAGACTCAGGCATAGACGCAACCGATATTGTGCTGGTATTTGCTCTTTGCGCAGTATGGGTTTATGCCATGTTCGATGGGGTAATTGTGATGCCATTATCCCAAGCATTATTGATGGCGTTATTGGCTCTTAATTGCCGCCAATATCAGCTGCGAGTAATAACACTGCCATTGAAAGTTGCTTTGGTGGCAATAGTGATAATCTGTGGTGCACTGTTAATCACTAGCCTTGGTGATGCCGCGCTTAATCAGCAAATGTATCCAAGACTATGGTTAACCGGGATAATTAATTGATACAAATATAAAAGCCCCAAGATGGGGCTTTATAATAATTGGTGTAATTAGCTGCCGATACCAGCGCCTTTTTCACATCTTTCACCGCCAGCAGTTACAGCAAACTCCACCCCACCATCAGCATCATAGGTAGCTGTCATTGTACAATTGTTATCGGCCCATGTAAGTACAGGATCACCGTTTTGAGCTAACTTTGTAGCATCATCAACCGTTAGTTTTGTATTTTTAGTAATTTCTGCATCAATAGTATCGCAAGCAATACCTGTTTGAACGCATGCTTGGACTTTCTGGGAGAAAGCACTTAAACCTTTCATTGCAGCGCCGCCTTCAGCTGTTACTACGTAGTCCTTATACGCTGGTAATGCGATCGCAGCCAAAATACCGATAATGGCAACTACGATCATTAGTTCGATCAGAGTAAAACCCTGAGCTTTTTTATTTAATGCTTTGTTTAATCTTTTGTTTAAATGCATGGCCTTCATTTTTCTCTCCAGCTAACTATTTAGTGACTTACTGTGGTTGAATAGAGCGTTTAACCTAACCGCTGTTTTACCCTATAAATTGTTTTATCTCATCAAACTTTATTACTCATTTATGTCAATAAAATCATTTATATGATCTATGTAACATTAACAGTACACCGATGATCTTGAATGACCCATGTGTAATGACTCATGCTGATTTATTCAACGCCACTTACTGAGTGAATGTCTGTTTGAATAAATCCTTTCGGTAACCGCACCTTAGGCTAATGTCCCTCAAAATGTGCTCCTGAAACGCAAATTAGAGTATTTTGACAGACATTCCAGTGCTGACCTTAGGTGAGG
Organism: Shewanella sp. SM101; assembly: GCF_025654465.1. Lineage (NCBI taxonomy): Bacteria > Pseudomonadati > Pseudomonadota > Gammaproteobacteria > Alteromonadales > Shewanellaceae > Shewanella > Shewanella sp. SM101. The sequence continues at coordinate 25,061 of NZ_JAKKRH010000020.1, read as the reverse complement.
TTGACCAAACGGCCATCTCGCCTTTGTAAAAGTTAGTACAAAGTTGCATAAAATGAAACAACTTTTACTCATAAAGTACTAATAAAATGATTCATTTGTCTAAGAAATAGGAGATTAAACACATTGTGTTATAACAAAATTTTGACAATGTCAGTTTGATTGACTGGTATTAGCGCTAGAGTCAAGGTGATGACGGATTTTCGATTGATTTTTGAAGGAGTTTAGCCATTGCTGATATTTGTATCATAAGGGCAAAACGCTTTGCTTTTTGAGTCTGGTACATGCAAAGCGTTTTGTGATTTAACAAATGTTACGGTTTACTTTAAGTCGGTTTTAAGCTTTCAATCTAAGCGATAAGTCTAGGGCGCGAACATGCTTAGTGAGTGCACCAACTGAGATATAGTCGACACCAGTTTTGGCGAATTCGGCTAGAGTGTCTAAGGTGACATTGCCGGAGACTTCAAGCTTAGCGCCTTTTGCTTTGTCTTTAGCTCGATATTGATTATTCATCTCTACGGCTTCGACCATCATAGTGATATCAAAGTTATCTAACATGATGATATCTGTGCCTGAGTCGAGTGCTAAGGCGAGTTCTTCGAGTGACTCCACTTCGACTTCAACGGGTTTGTTCGGGTACAAGCTGCGGGCGGTATCTACGGCTTGGCGAATGCCACCACAGGCCATAATGTGGTTTTCTTTAATCAAAAATGCATCATATAAGCCAATGCGGTGGTTTTTGCCGCCGCCGCAGGTGACGGCATATTTCTGGGCAGTGCGCAGACCTGGAATGGTTTTGCGAGTATCTAATAGACGAGTGTGCGTACCTACTAGTTTATCGACATAATGCTTAGTTAAGGTCGCAACGCCAGACAGGGTTTGGATGAAATTCATTGCCGTGCGTTCGCCAGTGAGAATAGCGCGCGCTGGTCCCGAGAGTTCACACAGTAACTGGTTGGGTAATACTAAATCGCCATCATCCACATGCCAATGCAGTGCGACTTCCCCACCGAGTTGATTAAAAACCTGCTCTGCCCATGCTTTACCGCAAAAAACGCCTTCTTCACGGGTGATTAAAGTGGCTTCAGCGTACTTATCAGCGGGGATCAACATTGCTGTGATATCGCCATAGGCTATGGCTTTAGTGTGTTCGTTGATTTCGATGCCGCCTAAGTCTTCACAAAGGGCGGATTTTACTGATTGGCGAATATCGTTTTCTAACATGAGCGGGGTCCTTGCGTTCTTTAATTACTGACGACCTACTTGCATCTTAGGTTAAGATTACCACGGCCTTAGGTCTCACGGAACAGCGTGGAGGATTGTGCTGCAGGACTTAGCCTCTGGCTTATTTATGTTGGGAGTGAATGGTTTGCTTTATAATCTCAATGTTAAAAAGATGAGGAAGTCAGTAAGTTCCGTGCGCAGGGTTTCTTCTTTGCTTGGAGGAATACTGTTAGAGTAAGCCAGTATATGTGGCATAGAGGATAAGCTCATAATGCGGTTTGATTCGGGTTGGTGTGATAGTGCGAGGCGTTGTGAGTCGTCACATTTTAATCAACGTCCCTTGAATGAAGTGAGTTTGTTAGTGATCCACAATATTAGTCTGCCCGCAGGCTGCTTTGGATTACCTTACATTGATCAATTATTTCAGGGGTGTTTAGATACTAATGCCGATTCCAGCTTTGCACCGTTGCTGGGCTTGCAAGTGTCGGCGCACTTTTTGATCCGCCGCAATGGCGAGCGTGTCCAATATGTAAGCTGTAATGACAGGGCTTGGCATGCTGGGGTGTCTCGTTATGGTGAGAGAGATAATTGTAATGATTTTTCCATTGGTATTGAACTGGAAGGCACTGATACTGAGTCTTACACTCCTGAGCAATATCAGTCACTTATCGAGTTAACACAAGCCCTACTGGTAGAATATCCATTGCTGAGTATTGAACGGATTGTGGGTCATTGTGATATTGCGCCAATGCGGAAAACGGACCCCGGGCAAAGTTTTGATTGGGAAGGATATTTAGGCAAGTTAAAGGAATATACTCAGGCGTTGCGCTCTTAGTTAATCACTTAACTTTTTGGATTTTAGACGTATTCCATATAAACCTAGACTATTTATGGACAAATTATAGAGGTACAGCCCATGGCATTATTTTCACTCTTGGTCGCCATTTTAGTGGAGCGACTTAAATTTCTTCCTTCATCATGGCAATTTGATCGTTTACTGCAATCCTATCAGACAACATTTTTTGGTGATAAAGCGTCACTGACAAGCGTGATGATGGCGTTGGCGTTAGTGCTACCAGCCTTGTTGGTATATGTTTTATCTTGGTTAGTGGCGGGAATGTTTTGGGGCTTATTAAGTTTAGCCCTATGGATTGTTGTGGCCGTGGTTTGTTTTAACCATCAGAAACAGCGTGATATTTTCAAAAAATATATGCAAGCCGCTTGTCGCTCAGACGTCCAAGCTTGTTACCATTATGCCGCCGAACTCGATTGTAGCGAGTGTTTGGATGCTGTATCCGAGAAAGACCTTGGTGCCAAAGTGGGCCAAAGTGTTGCTTGGATTAACTATCGTTATTATGGTGCAGTGGCGTTGTTTTTCATTTTTTTAGGTCCAGTCGGTGCGGTACTGTATTGCACGGTACGTTTTTATGCCGAAGAGAATGCCCGTAAATCCCTAGAGCTACCCTTAGTCAATGAAGTGGTTACGCTACTGGATTGGTTACCGAGCCGGATTTTCGCCTTTGGTTATGCCTTAAGTGGTCAATTTAGTGAAGGTTTAGCGGCGTGGCGCCGTAATGGGTTGACCTTAAATGCGAGCGCTCGTACTGTGGTTGCTGAAACGGCATTAGCGGCACAACCTTTACCTGAGGTCGCAAGTGCACCTATATGTGTACAATCAACCTTAGCATTATTAGTGCTCAGTAAACGTAACTTTACACTTATTGTTGCAATACTTTCATTACTGACCATTTTCGGATTGGTGAGTTAAAAGAAGGATGCTTCGCAGCGAGAATCGAGAACGCTTTGCTGCTAGGGCGTCGTTGTGCTCCTTCTAGTCTAGAACCTAGAATCTATCCGCTGCGCTTTTGGCAGCGCCTAGTGGGGCGAAGTCCGTGCTTTTGTCAAATGGTCTGACCCCATAAACATTTTTTTCCGCTATGCTCTCTCTTCGTGAGTGCTTTTGATCGAGATCGCTTTTAAGGAGTGATCTTCAATCTGGACATCAAAACGCTGATTTGATAAAGTGCGCTCACTCAAAAAAATTGGTAAGACCAATTTACAACGGAGCTGAGCGCCTGATGGCCTATAGTAAAATTAATCAGCCAAAAATTTCTGACGTGATCATGGCGCAATTAGAGCAAATGATCTTAGAGGGGAGTTTACAGCCCGGTCAGAAGTTACCGCCTGAACGCGAACTGGCGATCCAGTTTGAAGTGTCTCGACCTTCTTTGCGTGAAGCTATTCAAAAGCTTGAGGCAAAAGGACTGTTAATGCGCCGCCAAGGCGGTGGTACTTATGTCAAAGAACAACTCTGGCAGACCCTTGCCGATCCTATTGTTGAACTGATGAATTCAGATCCAGAGAGTCAGTACGACTTACTGGAGTTCCGCCATGCCACCGAAGGCATGATGGCCTATTTTGCGGCCCTGCGTGGTACCGACGCCGATATGCAAAATATCAAGCGTATGATCCTCGAGGTGGAAGCCGCCACCGATATCGAACAAAAAGCTGCTGCGATTGTGCGTTTTTATCGTGCTGTGGCGGAAGCGTCACATAACGTGGCTATGTTACACCTCGTTCTTAGTTTAACCCCTGTGCTGCATCAAAATGTGGCGCAAAACCTGGAGCTTTTAAGCCGCCGCGAAGAAGCTTCTACTATGGCTAACGATCACAGACGGGCCTTGCTCGCTGCCATCGTTCGTCGTGATCCCGACGCCGCCAGAGAAGCCTCGAATGAACACTTAAGTTACATCGAAGAGGTGATGTTATCTGTGCGGGAAGAAGATAGCCGGTTGCAGCGAAGCTTGCGCCGTTTAAAGAGTGGCGCTTAAGTTCTGTGATTTAGCTGCCAGCTAAATCGGAATATGCCGCAAACACCATTCATTATCATGTATATAGAGAAGGACAGTGTCATGTCTGAAGATATGCTACAAGACGTAGATCCGTTAGAGACTCAGGAATGGGTTGATGCCCTGCAAGCCGTGTTGGAACAGGAAGGCCCAGAGCGCGCGCATTTTTTACTAGAAAAGCTGATCGATAAAGCGCGTCGTAATGGCACTCACTTGCCTTATAACGCCACAACGGCTTACCTGAACACTATCCCTGCGGGTCAAGAGCCGCACATGCCTGGCAACCAAGAGATGGAACGTCGCATTCGCGCCATCATCCGTTGGAACGCTTTAGCTATGGTGCTTCGTGGTTCTAAGAAAGATTTAGAATTAGGCGGCCATATTTCAAGCTTCGCCTCAAGCGCGACTATTTATGACGTATGTTTTAACCACTTCTTCCGCGCACCAAATGAAAAAGACGGTGGCGATTTAGTGTATTTCCAAGGCCATATCGCCCCTGGCATTTATGCGCGTTCATTCTTAGAAGGTCGCTTAAGCGAAGACCAACTGGCTAACTTCCGTCAAGAAGTGGATGGCAAGGGTCTGTCTTCATACCCACATCCAAAACTGATGCCGGATTACTGGCAATTTCCAACGGTTTCTATGGGCTTAGGTCCTATCCAAGCGATTTATCAGGCGCGTTTCCTGAAATATCTGACTGACCGTGGTCTGAAAGATTGTTCAGCACAAACCGTTTACTGTTTCTTAGGTGATGGTGAGTGTGATGAGCCAGAAGCTTTAGGTGCGATTGGTTTAGCGGCCCGTGAAGAATTAGATAACTTAGTCTTCATCGTTAACTGTAACTTACAGCGTCTTGATGGCCCTGTACGTGGTAACGGTAAGATCATCCAAGAACTTGAAGGCGAATTCCGCGGCGCAGGCTGGGAAGTCGTTAAAGTGATTTGGGGTCGTTACTGGGATCCATTATTAGCCCGTGATACGAGCGGTAAGTTACTGCAGTTAATGGAAGAAACCGTTGACGGTGAATACCAAAACTGTAAAGCCAAAGGTGGCGCTTATACTCGCGAACACTTCTTTGGTAAGTATCCTGAAACGGCCGAAATGGTGGCTAACATGTCAGATGATGACATTTGGCGCTTAAACCGTGGCGGTCATGATCCGGTGAAAGTATACGCAGCCTTAGATCACGCGCAAAAAACCAAAGGTCGCCCAACGGTGATTTTAGCTAAGACTGTAAAAGGTTACGGCTTAGGTGATGCGGGTGAAGGTAAAAACATCGCTCACAACGTGAAGAAAATGGGTATCGAGTCTATCCGTTACTTCCGCGATCGTTTCAATATTCCGATCCCAGATGACCAGTTAGAAGATCTGCCTTTCTATCACCCAGGTCCAGATTCTGAAGAAGTGAAGTACATGATGAGCCGTCGTGAAGCGCTGCATGGCAGCGTGCCACAACGTCGTCAAAAGTTCACCGAAGAGATGGAAGTGCCGTCACTGAAGATTTTCGATTCGATTTTACAGGGCTCTAACGGCCGTGAAATTTCATCGACTATGGCATTCGTTCGTGTTCTGACAGCTCTGCTGAAAGACAAGAAAATTGGCAAAAATATTGTGCCAATTATTCCTGACGAAGCTCGTACTTTCGGTATGGAAGGTTTGTTCCGTCAAGTGGGTATTTATGCTCACGAAGGTCAAAAATATATTCCGCAGGATTCTGACCAAGTTGCTTACTACCGTGAAGATAAAACCGGCCAAGTATTGCAAGAAGGGATTAACGAACTCGGCGCTATGTCTTCATGGGTATCAGCAGCGACGAGCTACTCAGTCAATGATACACCTATGATCCCGTTCTACATCTACTACTCAATGTTCGGTTTCCAACGTATTGGTGACATGGCTTGGGCTGCGGGTGATATGCGTGCTCGTGGTTTCTTAGTCGGTGGCACTTCAGGTCGTACAACGCTTAACGGCGAAGGTTTACAGCATCAAGACGGTCACAGCCACGTATTGGCGAACACTATCCCTAACTGTATTACTTACGATCCAACATACGGCTACGAAATCGCCGTTGTGGTACAAGATGGTATCCGTCGTATGTACGGCGAAAATCAAGAAGATATCTTCTACTACTTGACCACAATGAACGAAAACTATGAGCAACCAGCCATGCCAGAAGGCGCGGAAGTGGGCATAGTCAAAGGTATCTATAAGTTAGAAACGGTTGCGGGCTCAGGTAAAGGCAAAGTTCAGTTAATGAGCTGTGGCACTATCCTTGAACAAACCCGTAAAGCGGCGCAAGCACTGGCGAAAGACTTCGGTATTACTGCCGACGTATTTAGCGTCACTAGCTTCAACGAATTGACTCGCGATGGTCAAGCCGCTGAACGTTGGAACATGCTGCACCCAACCGAAACGCCAAAACAAGCCTATATCAGCCAAGTGATTTCAAGTGATGCACCTGCAATCGTCGCGACTGACTATATGAAGATTTACGGCGAACAGTTACGTGCTTATATTCCTACCGATTACAAAGTGTTAGGTACTGACGGTTTCGGTCGTTCAGACAGTCGCGAGAATCTGCGTCACCACTTTGAAGTGGACGCTAAGTTCATCGTTATTGCGGCACTGAAATCACTGGTTGATCGCAAAGAGCTGCCTGTCGATGTGTTAGCAAAAGCCATTAAAGAATATGGTATCGACGCTGACAAGATCAATCCACAGTACGCGTAAGAGGCAATAAAAATGGCTGAATTAAAAGAAGTTTTTGTTCCTGATATCGGCGGCGATGAAGTGCAAGTGATCGAAATTTGTGTGGCTGTGGGTGATACCCTAGCGGCAGAAGAATCGATTCTTACCGTCGAAAGCGACAAGGCGACTATGGATATTCCAGCGCCTTTCGCCGGTGTTTTAGCCGAATTGAAAGTGGCTGTGGGCGATAAAGTATCTGAAGGTACTTTGATTGCTATGATGCAAGCGGCGGGCGCGGCAGCTGCTGCTCCGGCTCCAGTTGCTGCACCCGCTCAGGCGGCACCAGCATCTGCACCAGTTCAAGCGGCTCCTGCCCCTGTGGCTGCTGCTCCTGCGACGGGCGCAACCAAAGTGGTTGAAGTGACTGTTCCTGATATCGGTGGCGACACTGATGTATCGGTTATCGAAGTCCTGGTTGCTGTCGGTGACAAGATTGAAGTTGATAGCGGTTTAATTACCCTAGAAACAGACAAAGCGACGATGGACGTGCCATCACCTTTCGCGGGTGTGGTTAAAGACGTTAAAGTTGCGGTTGGCGATAAAGTGTCGCAAGGCTCTTTAGTCATCATGCTTGAAGTGGGCGGCGCTGCACCTGCAGCCGCGCCAACTGTTGCTGCCCAAGCTGCTCCTGCCGCTACGGTAGCGCCAGTGGCTACTGCACCAGCGGCAAGTGTGGTTGCGGTAAAAGAAATTCAAGTGCCGGATATTGGCGATGCCAGCAATGTCGATGTGATCGAAGTGCTCGTGTCTGTCGGTGATGAAATCACTGCCGACCAAGGTTTGATTACGCTTGAAACTGACAAAGCCACCATGGAAGTGCCTGCGCCATTCGCCGGTAAACTGCTGTCTTTGACGGTTAAAGTGGGTGACAAGGTTTCTCAAGGTAGCGTCATTGCGACGATTGAGACGACTTCTGTTGCAACAGCAAGTGCTCCAGCACCTGCTGCACAAGCGGCGGCTCCTGCTCCAGTGAGCGCGGCGCCCGTTGCTGCACCTGCAAGCCGTCCACCAGTACCCCATCACCCAAGCGCAGGTACACCTGTGTCTACTGGTGCGGTACATGCGTCTCCTGCTGTACGTCGTTTAGCCCGTGAGTTTGGTGTCGACTTGACCCAAGTGACAGGTTCTGGCCGTAAAGGTCGCATTATGAAAGAAGACGTACAGGCGTATGTTAAATACGAACTGTCGCGTCCGAAAGCGACTGCGGCAACTTCTGTTGGTTCAGGTAATGGCGGCGGTCTGCAAGTGATTGCAGCACCTAAAGTTGATTTCAGTAAGTTTGGTGAAGTGGAAGAGATTCCATTAAGCCGTATCCAGAAGATTTCTGGCCCTAACTTACACCGCAACTGGGTGACTATCCCTCACGTGACTCAGTTCGATGAAGCTGATATCACTGAAATGGAAGAGTTCCGCAAGCAGCAAAACGATGTAGCGGCGAAGAAAAAAGCCGATTACAAGATCACGCCTTTAGTGTTTATGCTGAAAGCTGTGGCTAAAACGTTGCAACAGTTCCCTGTGTTCAACTCGAGCTTAAGCTCTGATGGCGAATCACTGATCCAGAAGAAGTATTTCCACATCGGTGTGGCGGTTGATACGCCAAACGGTTTGGTTGTGCCAGTCGTGCGTGACGTGGATAAGAAAGGCATTATCGAGTTATCTCGTGAACTGGCTGATATCTCTATCCGTGCCCGTGATGGCAAGCTGAAATCTGCTGATATGCAAGGTAGCTGTTTCACCATTTCAAGTTTAGGTGGTATTGGCGGTACGGCGTTTACGCCTATCGTGAACTACCCTGACGTGGCGATTTTAGGTGTGTCTAAATCTGAAATTAAGCCTAAGTGGAATGGTAAAGAGTTCGAGCCTAAATTGATGTTGCCGCTGTCACTGTCATACGATCACCGCGTGATCGATGGTGCCATGGCTGCACGTTTTAGTGTGACGCTGTCAGGAATTCTGTCCGATATTCGTACTTTGGTTCTGTAAGCATATAAGGCTGCTCATCTTGAGCAGCCTTTTGTTTATTGTGATCAGTATCAAACACAGGTTAAAATGCGCCCACCTTACGCGCTGGCGCATTTTCGGTTGGCAGGATAGCTCCTCCAACGGATTGAATGAGAATTAGAGGAAAACATGAGTAACGAAATCAAAACTCAGGTAGTGGTATTAGGTGCAGGTCCTGCAGGTTATTCTGCGGCTTTCCGTGCTGCTGACTTAGGTCTGGAAACCATCATAGTTGAACGTTTTAGCACTTTAGGTGGCGTGTGTCTTAACGTGGGTTGTATCCCATCTAAAGCCTTACTGCACGTTGCTAAAGTTATCGAAGAAGCCAAAGCGGTTGCCGCTCACGGTGTGGTCTTCGGCGAGCCAACTATCGATTTAGATAAGTTACGTGGCTTTAAAGAAAAAGTCATTGGCCAATTAACTGGCGGATTGGGCGGCATGTCCAAAATGCGTAAAGTTAACGTGGTTAACGGTTTTGGTAAATTCACTGGCCCTAACACGCTAGAAGTGACTGCTGAAGATGGCACTGTGACTAAAGTGACTTTCGAGCAAGCGATCATTGCTGCGGGTTCTCGTCCAATCAAACTGCCATTTATTCCGCATGAAGATCCACGTATTTGGGATTCGACTGACGCATTAGAACTGAAAGAAGTTCCAGGCAAGTTGTTAGTGATGGGTGGCGGTATTATCGGTCTAGAAATGGGTACTGTGTACGCTTCTTTAGGTAGCCAAATCGACGTGGTTGAGATGTTCGACCAAGTGATCCCTGCGGCTGATAAAGATGTGGTTCGCGTATTTACTAAGCAAATCAAGAAGAAGTTCAACCTGATCCTTGAAACTAAAGTCACAGCGGTCGAAGCCCGTGAAGACGGTATTTATGTTTCTATGGAAGGTAAGAGCGCGCCAACTGAAGCTGTTCGTTACGATGCCGTATTAGTGGCTATTGGCCGTGCACCTAATGGCAAGTCGTTAGATGCTGAAAAAGCAGGTGTTAACGTTGATGAGCGTGGCTTTATCAAGGTTGATAAGCAACTGCGTACTAACGTACCGCACATTTATGCTATCGGCGACATCGTTGGTCAACCAATGTTGGCTCACAAAGGCGTGCACGAAGGCCATGTAGCGGCTGAAGTTATCGCTGGCATGAAGCACTACTTCGATCCAAAAGTCATCCCATCAATTGCTTACACTGACCCTGAAGTCGCTTGGGTTGGTTTGACTGAGAAAGAAGCGAAAGAGCAAGGTATTGCTTACGAAACCGCAACTTTCCCATGGGCTGCAAGTGGTCGTGCGATTGCGTCAGATTGTTCTGAAGGTATGACTAAGCTGATTTTCGACAAAGACACTCACCGCGTGATCGGTGGTGCTATTGTGGGTGTTAACGGCGGCGAGCTGTTAGGCGAAATCGGTCTAGCGATTGAAATGGGTTGTGATGCTGAAGATTTAGCATTAACCATTCACGCTCACCCAACACTGCACGAATCAGTAGGCTTAGCGGCTGAAATGTACGAAGGTTCTATTACTGATTTGCCAAACCCAAAGGCAAAGAAAAAGTAATTTAGCTGTCGATTAAAAAAGCGCTCACTTGAGCGCTTTTTTATTGCCTGTATTTTTTTTGTAACTTTTATGTAAACAAGCGGATGAATTGAAGGGATTGAGCTGTTACAGTACAGTTATACCCAAGCGACCTCAAAATACGAGTTTCAGAGCGCCCAGGGTGCTTCAATTCAAGGCGCATCAGTGAAAAAATGTGGCCACCTTTTGAATTGATGCAACACGGAAGTGGAGTGCCCTGGGTGCTCCGTCCCGGTGGCTGATGTTAACCACGGGGTAACGCACTTTATGCGGTGTTGGCTATTTTTGACTTAGCCCACTAGGCCTGCAAATAGCCGTCTTGCCTAAAGTGCGTTAAATTCCCGCTGAATTCTGCATTTTGAGGTGGTTTGGGTATATGTATGAAGTAAGTTGTCACATGCAAACAAAAATAATTAGAACAATTCTGACATGTTTCATCCTTTCACTGATTAGCGTCCATTCGGCTTGGGCGGGCGGCTTTGTGCAGCGTGTTTTTACCGATAGAGACGGTTTAGCTGTCACCAGCATCCGAGGTTTAGCCTTAGATGACTACGGTTTTGTATGGGCCGCGACTGAGCAGGGCTTGTATCGGGTCAGTAATTCTAAGGTGCGGCGTATTGATAAAATTGGCACGGAATCACGGCTTGCGGATGACTTTTTAACGACAGTGGTGAACATCGACCGAGACAAGTTATTGGTCAGCACCAATGCCGCGATTTACCTTTACGATATAGTGCAAAATCAATTTACCGCATTTGGTTCTCCCTATCTATTCCCGCAGTTTCCAGGTGGTGCGCTGATATCGGCAGCCCGCAAGAATAGCAAAACATGGCGATTATTAATTGATAATGGTCAGATCTATGAGTTTTCCCCTTCAAAGTCAGAACTTCGCCTTATCACTCAATTAGCTGTTAATCGCGACCTTCCTTGGCGCAAGTTATTGCTTATGCCCAATGGACACATGTTGGTTGCGGGGCAGTTGCAACTAGAGCTCCTCGATAACAAGGGCGAACGGCTGTTCCAATACCCTTGGACCGAATCTATGGGCAGTATTCTCGATATGTTGGAGGATACTCAACATAGGATCTGGATTGCGACAGGGCGTGGCGTTTATCAATTAGATCAAATCGCTCATCAAATTACACCTGTGCCAGAATTACCCGATTGGAGCACAGCGATCATTGAAGATGCTAAAGGGGATTTGTGGTTTGCCAGTCGTATTGGCTTGTTAAAATGGTCGCCTCAGACGCGGTTGATTGAGAATTATCAGCAAGAGTTGAAGGCTGAGGCCAACATGGAAACACTGAAAGCCATGTTGTTTGATGATGCAGGTTTGATGTGGGTTGGAGGCTCTGGTGATGGATTGGCATTGTTAGCGTCACCGCCTGATTTCATTCTTGATACTTATGCGGCAGATAAACCCTATCAGCTGAGCGATGCCATGACTTGGTCTGTACATGCCAGTGATGAAGGGGTTTGGCTCGGTTCTTCTAGTTTAGATTTTGTTGCTAAGGGCAGTAAAAAAGCGGTTAACATTCCGATTGAGGGGTTTAATCCCCACGAAAGTATTTATGATATTAGTGAGTTTGAGGACCATTATTTACTGATCTCAACAACCAGTGGTCTTTTTGTTATTGATAAAGAGACCTTGCAAGGCAGCAGTTTTTCTAAATGGACTCACGGTCAGGATGACTTTAAAAATAAGCTCATATATAAAACTTATCGGGATCCCAAACTGAAAGGACGTGTCTGGATTGCGACTACCACGGGACTCTATTTTTGGGAAATGGGACTCTATGAGCCCCAGCCATTTGATATTGATAAGTCATCGAACGAATTTGATGGCCCCAAGCGGCCAGTGATCCGCACAATTTATCGTACCTCTGACGGTCGTCTTTGGGTTGGCGGTAAAAAAGTCTTTGGTTACATAGACAGTCAAAACGAGTTTCATGATCAACGGCACTTATTTAATGCTTTTGCGGCACAACCAACGATTAGCCATATTGAAGAAATGTCCCCGGGAATTATCTGGTTTGGTTCCTATGAAAAAGGTTTGTTTGAATATCAGCAGCAGACGGAATCGTTAGTTTCACTGACTTCCGAATGGCAATTAAATTGTAGTTCAGTGTTTTTTATTCAAAAGACCCCGAAGTCAAATCTTGTGGGTTGTGCTGATTCTTTGATTCGTCAGGATATTCAAACGGGCAATATCGCCATGTTTAATCAACTCGATGGTTTGATTTCCGATGAAATGAACGAGGGCGCTTATTTTTATTCGCCAAAAACAGGCTTTTACTTAGGAACACCTGAAGGTGTGATGCGACTCGATGTCAATAGGCTGGTCAATCGTATAACCGATGACCATGTGATGCTTGAATCTGTCTCTGTGTACTATAACAACACGACAGAAGTATCCTTGTTGCCGCGTAACCTGATGACCATCAAACCCGATGCGAATATGGTGAGTTTTCAAATCACTAACTTAGATTATCTCGATGATTCGCCAATTCAATTTAAATACCGATTACGTTATCAGGATGAAGATAGCCATTACGTCTTGTTGCAGGGGGAATCTCAGATCAACCTCGCAGGATTAGCTGCGGGTGGCTATGTGCTAGATATTTTGAGTCAAGTTAACGGGATATGGTCAGATAAGCCGTTCTCTTATCCTTTTCATGTTGAGCAACATTGGTGGTTATCCCAAGGTTTTAAAGGTATTTTGCTGCTGTTATTTTCTATTATTGCTTTAAGTCTTGCTTGGTATCGGCAACGACAGATCAATACATTTAAGCAGATGAATTTGGCATTAACGGAGAGTGAAGACAGGTTAAGGCAGTCTTTGCGTGGCAGTGACTCAGATCTCTGGGAGTGGCATAAAAATACTCAGGCATTTCACCTTGATAATCGCGGTTCGGTGCTTGGTACGCATGCCAATGAGATTGTGGTGAGCTTAGAGGATTTGCCTGTGCATCCGCAGGATAGGGAGAAAGCTCTCGCTCAGTGGGACAACATGATGGCGGGTGAGATTGACCGATTCGAGGCCGAATATCGCTATCAGCGTAAGGACGGTAATTGGGGATGGCTGAGGGTTAGAGGGCGGCCAGTTGCTCGCAATAAGCACTCAAATGAAATTGAACGGGTCGCGGGTATTTATAGCGATATTACTGTGCAACGCCAGCTAGAGGATGAAATTAATTTATTGGCGAAAGCGTTTGGCAATACCTCTGAAGGTGTGTTGATTTTAGATGTCGAAGGCGGTATTCGCGTTGCGAATTACGCTGCGCAACAAATTATTGGTATAGATTCTGACGACTTAGTTGGGCAACCATTTGCACAATTCGTACAGATGAATGACGGGTTAGCATCGGAGATTAAGCAACTTCTCCGTGATAGTCAGTCTTGGACCGGAGAGCGGGAGTTAATCCGTTCCAATCAGCAACTCTGTCCTGTATGGCTAAACGTGTCGGTGATGCAAAGCATTAACGGGAAAGTAACCCACTATGTGGTGGTATTTTCTGATATCACGGAGCGTAAACGTACTGAAGCCGATTTACGCCGTTTGGCTAATTACGATGTGCTTACTGGTTTGCCAAATCGCTCCTTATTTTCTAGCCGTCTATTACAGTCGATTCAAGCTGCGCAGCAAACAGGTGAGAAACTGGCGTTACTGTTTTTAGATCTCGATAGATTTAAGCATGTTAATGATTCCTATGGTCATAGCATGGGCGATGCACTGCTGGTCGAAGCATCAAGTCGACTGCAATCTTGTATTTCCAGCGAGCATTTACTCTGTCGTTTTGGTGGCGATGAATTTGTGATTTTACTCCGCAATGCAAACAGCATTGACGATATTAACCATGTCGCCGAGCGCCTGTTGGAGCAAATTGTCGCGCCTTTTAAGTTGTATGGTCGGGAATTTTATATTTCTACCAGTATAGGCATCAGTATTTGGCCCGACGATGCGGTGCAGCCTGAGGCTTTTATCAAGAATGCCGATCTTGCTATGTACCATGCCAAAGAAGAAGGGCGAGGCAATTTTCAATATTATTCCTCGGAGCGTAATGCTCAAGCCCTCTATCATTTACGGCTTGAAGCCGATTTACGCAAAGCTATAGAGCGGCAAGAGTTCGAGCTTTATTACCAGCCGCAAATTGATATTTTGCGTAATGATAAGCTCATAGGAATGGAGGCATTAATTCGCTGGAAACATCCGCAAGACGGCTTTATTCGCCCCGATATTTTCATTAAAGTTGCTGAGGCTTGCGGTTTAATTGTTGATATTGACCGCTGGGTATTAAGACAAGCCTGTGTGCAGGGGGCCAATTGGACTAAGCGCTATGGCTCGGGCTTTAAGTTGTCGGTTAATATTTCGGCGGTGCATTTTAGGCAGCCAGATTTTATTGAAGATATCCAAAGAATTTTACAAGAAACCCAAATGCCAACAGCATCTTTAGGATTAGAAATCACCGAAGGCGTATTGATGAAGGAGTTGCATGTCGCTAAAGACCATCTGACTCGATTGAAATCTTTGGGGATCGAGGTTGCCATCGATGACTTTGGTACTGGGTATTCTTCACTGGCTTATTTGCGTAATTTTGAGGTCAATACTCTAAAAATTGATCGCTCATTTTTGATTGATATCGCCACTAATACCGCAGATCAGGCGATTGTGAGCAGTATTATTGAATTAGCCCGTAACCTTAAATTAAATGTGGTTGCTGAAGGGATTGAGACGGTTGAGCAGTTAGAGCAAGTATTTAGCCGTGGCTGTTATATTATTCAAGGGTATTATTTTGCTAAACCTATGTGCGTTGATGATTTTGAGCGCTATTTAGAGACAGATAACAAAATCGTCTCTATTGATCATTAAGCTAGAAACATAGTCTATTATTGGCTCGCGAATACTTAATATTTGTACCGCTGATGGGCAATCGTCTGCACGATATAAGCCAGTGAGCTTGAGATGTAAACGTTATCGTCTTCAGTGATGATGGATATTTTGTTTAGCGGTTTATTCAATTAAACTTCATCTGTTTGTATAAAGAGTACACAAACTTATCACTAGTCGGTCCAGATAAAATATGACTGACGGTTAAATCGATAAGTTTGTTAATATAACTCGGATTTTTATCCCATAAAAAGTAGCCTCACATGATGCGTCAACTACTCGCTTCTATTATTTTGTGTTTATGTGTTACCCCGTCTTTGGCTGCAGAGCGCCTTAAAATTGGTGTCGTACTCAGTGGTGGTGGTGCTAAAGGCGCTGCTCACGTGGGCGTGCTCAAAATATTAGAAGAACATAACATCCCAGTCGATTATATCGCGGGCACCAGCATAGGTGCCTATGTCGCTGGCATGTATTCACTGGGTTACAGTGCGAGTGAAGTGGAAGCTATCATGATGGGGGTCAACTGGGACAGTGGCTACTCGGACACCATACCGCGCAATATTTTGAGTTACAGGGATAAACAGTTACGCGACCGTTACAATATTCCGTTAAACATTGGCTATAACGAAGGCCAAGTGAGGGCGCCAAGTGGTCTGCTACGTGGACAGACTATGTCGCAACTTTTACGTCAGTCGACAGATCTGGTACAGCAATTTGGTCATTTTGATGATTTAGCCATTCCCTACCGAGCGGTTGCAACCGACTTAGAAACTAGCTTACCTGTGGTGATTAGTCACGGCAGTATGGTTAAAGCTATGCAAGCGTCTGCAACTGTACCTGGTGCACTTCAGCCCGCACAAATTGAAGGCAAGTTATTGGTAGATGGTGGTATTGCTAATAACATGCCCGTCGATGTGGTTAAGGCCATGGGAGCCGATATTATTATCGCCGTCGATATTGGCTCGCCTCTGGTTAAAAAAGATAAATTAGACAGTACTATCGCAGTGCTTGATCAGCTCTCTAATTTTTTGACCAATGCCAGCACTGAAAAACAAAAACAATTACTGACAGATAAAGATGTATTGATCCGACCCGCGATTGACGCCCTCAGCACCACTGATTTCACTATTATGCCGCTGGCATTAACCCTTGGAAAAGAAGCCGCTAATGGTCAGCTTTATAAGTTGAGCAGTATGAGCGTGAGCCCCGAGGAATATGCCGCCTACGTCGAGGCTAAAAAAGCCAAAGGTAAATTATTAATGGCGGATGTACGTCATCCCATTAATGAAATCGTATTTGATAACCAATCTAAGGTGAGTTTGAATCTCTTGACGGAAACCTTGGATATTAAACCTGGGCAAGCTGTATCTAAAGACGAGCTTAATGAGGCGTTAAAGCGTATTTACTCTCTCAATAAATTTGAGCGTGTCGATGCTGAATTTGTAGAAGGTGAGGATGGCCGCATACTCACAGTCACCACTAAGGCTAAGTCTTGGGGGCCGAATTATTTCCAACTGGGCTTTAATTGGGAGGATGACTTTAATTCAGAATCTGCCATCAGTTTTGACATGGCTTATACCATGACCGATTTGACCTTTAATGGTGGAGAGTGGCGCAATGAGGTCAAACTCGGCATTGAAAAGTTGTTTGCAACTGAGTTTTATCAGCCTTTAGACAGGGACCAACAGTTCTTTAGCCGTGCCCGCTATCAATACGATACCCGTGATTGGGACTTATACGATAATAACAGTCGTATCTTAACCTTCGACAAGAAAACCCATACGATTGAATTAGGCATAGGTTATAACTACACCTTACAAGGGATGATTGAGTTAGGCTTAGTCGCAGAGAAGGGGTCGATAGTCAATGATGTTTGGTTAACGCAGGACTTAGATTTTAGTTCCTATGGTGCTTACTTTAGGTTCGGTTACGATAGCTTAGATAGCATTAGCTTTCCAACATCAGGTAATCGCGTAACTTTAAACGTTTACGTGCGCAATGAAGATTTCAATGACAGTATCGACGATAATCAAAACCAATTTAGTGTGCAAATAGAGGCCGACTGGAAAGGTGCCTTGAGTGTAGGTAACCACGCTTTTGTTGGTAAGGCATCAATTGCTACTAACAATAATGATGGGGTCAATACGCTGCATTTATCTGAGCTGGGAGGATTCTTAAACCTGTCTGGTTACCATAAAGATTCAATTATGGGCGCACATAAAGTGTTTGGGGCCTTTATTTATCAATATGATCTCGGGCGTGATGCGCTAGGTATGACTGATTATCCTCTATACCTAGGTTGGAGCTTAGAGGCGGGAAATGTCTGGGACGAGCGCACTGATGTCACCCTGACCGATCTGATTTATGCATCGAGTCTTTATATCGGTACAGATACTTCCATGGGACCCGCGGCACTTGGTTTTGGGATCACAGATCTTGGCGATAAGTCTTTCTATTTATTTGTGGGTAAAAACTTCTAGTTTGAGATTGGTGTATAGAACTTAAGGGCATGACTGAGGTTGTGCCCTTACTTTTTGGTCGATGGAAAAACTATAAGCGTCATCCTTATGGAAGTTAGCTTGCCGAAATAGCTAAGAGTGTCGCTAAAGTGTCATATCCTTTTACAAAATCTTACTACTGTGAGGCGTGTCAAGATGCTAAGGTTTTGCGGGAAAAATAATAACTCTCAACGGAAGCTGGGGAAAACAATGAAGAAGATAAGCACACTGGCACTGAGTATCGCCTTGAGTTTAGGTTTAGCGGCTTGTAGTACTGAGCCTAAAACTGAAGCTGTCGCGGTGTCTGGCATTGAATTGCAAAACTTTGATGCCTCAGTTCGCCATCAAGATGATTTCTATTACAGCGTTAACGGAAAATGGTTGGCAAATACGCCTATTCCTGCTGACAAATCTAACTATGGCGCGTTTTCTGTGTTGTACGACCAAAGCCAAGATGCATTGAAGAAAATTATCGACGAAGCGGCCGCTAAAAAGAATCCTGCTGCAGGCTCTAATGAGCAGAAAATCGGTGATTTCAATGCCAGCTTCATGAATACCGATTTACTTGAAACCTTAGGTGTTACACCACTAAACCCTTTGCTGGCTGATATCGCAGCCGCAAAAACGCACGCTGACTTACCCGCTGTTATGGGCAAATTACTGACGACGGGTTCTGGTATTCCCTTTGGTTTTTACGTCAATAATGACGCCAAAAACTCAACCCAGTATGCGGTGTATTTAAGCCAGTCGGGCCTTACGCTACCGGATCGAGATTATTACCTAAAAGATGACCCTAAGTTTGCCGCTAATCGTCAAGCCATGGCCAAGTATGTGACAGACATACTTACCGAAGCAGGTTACAAGGACGCTAAACGTGCGGCTAAAAACGTCGCTGATATCGAAATGATGATCGCTAAAAGTCAGTGGAGCCGAGTCGAATCCCGTGATGCCAACAAGGCATACAACAAGTTAGATCGTGCTGAACTGCAAAAGTTAACCGGTCAATTCGATTTTAATGCCTTTGCTGCGAGTGCGGGCTTAGGCGATAAAGTGACTGAAGTGATCGTGCGTCAGCCCTCTTATTTTGAAAAACTCGGCGCCAGTTTCGAGACATTCCCAGTATCGGCTTGGCAGGATTATCTTGCTTTCCACTTAGTGGATAGCTACGCCGAGTTACTGAGTAAAAACTTTGTTGATTTGAACTTTGCCTTTAAGAGCAAAACCTTAATGGGTATCGAAGAGCAGCAGCCACGCTGGAAAAAAGCAGTTGATGGCGCCGACCAAGTGATTGGTGAGTTAGTGGGTGAAGAGTACGTTAAGCAATACTTCAAGCCAGAAGCTAAAGCACGCATGGAAACCATGATCAAAAACTTGATCAAAGGTTTTGAAGTCAGCATTAATGAACTTGAGTGGATGACGCCAGAAACCAAAATTGCCGCTCAAGAAAAACTGGCTAAATTTACCTACAAAATTGGCTATCCAGATAAATGGAAAGATTACTCAGGTTTAGATATTAAGGCTGACGAGTTAGTCGGTAACTACATGCGTTACGCTCAGTTTGAATATCAAGACATGATCAACAAGCTAGGCAAGCCAATTGATCGTACCGAATGGGGCATGACACCACAAACGGTGAATGCTTATTACAGTCCAGTTAAAAACGAAATTGTGTTCCCTGCTGCGATTCTGCAACCGCCATTCTTTAATATGGATGCCGATGATGCCGTTAACTACGGTGGTATCGGTGCCGTGATCGGCCATGAAATTAGCCATGGTTTTGATGACCAAGGCGCTAAATACGATGGTGATGGCAACCTGCGTGATTGGTGGTCAGATAAAGACAGAGAAGAGTTCCAAAAGCGCGGTAAGCAGTTGTCTGCCCAATACTCAGGTTATGAGGCAATGCCCGGCAAGTTTGTTAATGGTGATTTGACCTTAGGGGAAAACATCGGCGACTTAGGTGGTTTAGCTGTAGCGGCACGTTCGTATTTGATGAGCCTTAACGGCAAACCTGCACCTGTGCTCGATGGTTTAACGGGCGAGCAACGCTTCTTTGTGGGTTGGTCGCAAGTATGGCGCCGTAATTATCGTGATGAAGAGCTGAGCCGTCGTTTGCTGACAGATCCGCATTCACCGAGCCATTATCGTGCCATGGGTACACCACGTAACGTGGAAGCCTTTTATAAGGCCTTCGAGATGAAAGAAGGCGATAAAATGTATTTAACACCAGATGAACGTGTGAAAATTTGGTAATACATTCAGTAGATTGAAATAAGAAAAGCCAGACAATGTCTGGCTTTTTTATTGATGACAATAATCAATGATGCTGCCGATTAATGTCCATAACCTAAGGATTCAATTTTTGTGACTTTATTATCAGTGGCATACAGGCGACGCATTAAGCGTGTTGGTCCAAAGTCATAGGTCCATTCTTGATACTCAGTTGGCAACTTGCTGGGATCGATCACCCTGTCTCCGTTAGCGTTGAGATAAGTCGCTGGCAGACTGTATTCTCGAATATCACTGGGCGAGCCGCATTTATCCTGCACAGTCGTTAAAGTATCGCCCGTATTGATCACTTGTTGTTTGCAGTGCATGGTCTCACCTGCGCTAGCGGGTAAACAGGTGGACATGAGTATTAAGCCCATGGGCAGTATTAAGGACAGGTATTTCACATTGAATTCCTTCTGATGCATACACCATTGTGCTATTTATCCGTAGGGCAAAGACTAAGCTTATCCGCCCTGCAGAAACTCGGTGTGTTGTGACGTTATTTTGCCAAAATTGTTGTTAATGCCAACAAACTCTCGGCCTGATGATGGGCGATAATCCACTTAGCATCGCCTTTTTGTTCTGGCGCAGGGATCGCGACCGTTTGCATGTTGGCTGCTCTGGCGGCAATTAAGCCGTTAAAGGAATCTTCGATGGCAAGACAACAACGGGGATCAACATCTAACGCCTTAGCGCAATTCAAATAAACTTCTGGGTGGGGTTTGCCATAGATTAGGTGTTCAGCCGATTCTATCGCCATAAACTTTTCACTGAGATCTAACTTCGTTAATACTGCTTGGATAATGGTATTTGGGGATGAAGTCGCTAAGCCGATTTTAAGGCCAAGCGCTTGGCAGTGATCAATCGCTTCGTGGACGCCCTGCATAGCTTCGCCGCTAACCAGAATTTCATTTGCAACTTTATCAACAATCGTTTGGCTGACCTTGGCATTATCATAGTGTGGCCAAGGAGCCTTGTGGTACCAATAATCGACGCATTGATCGATGCGTAAGCCCGTGGTTTGTTGAATCGTTTCTATCGTCACTGGCACGCCGAGTGCGGATAACACTTCATACTCGACTCGCTGCCATAGAGGTTCTGAATCGATTAAAACGCCATCCATATCAAAAATAACGGCTTGAATGCTAAGGGATGTCATTGGTACTCCGATGGACTAAGGAAATAACTGAGATATGCAGTAAATTAAGCCTGAGTGTAAGTTCTCGCACTGCATCTTAAAAGCCAAAATGCAGCAAGATGAGAAAAATTTATACCTATTTGCTTTGGGGCGCGGAAAATTGCTTGTTCGATTTAAAATTAATGAAACATTGTTAACTATTTGTAGTGTATGGTTTTTTGTCTGTTTTCAAACTATTGTCTAATTTCACTTGTTTTAATCTTCCCGTAAGTTGGCATTCGCCGCCGGATTTAGTCCTTATTTCGCTTTTTGCCGAGTGTGACCAGATTCATACTTTTGCAAAGCTGTAGTATACTGCAGGCCGGAAATACGGGTCGATCATGTCGGACTGTCAGCTTCAATTAAGAAGACGTGCAGTTTCGTTGTTAGAGCGCCAAACAAAGAGGAATGTTGCCGTGCTAGAAGCATATCGTAAACACGTCGCAGAACGTGCTGCAGAGGGCGTAGTCCCTAAGCCATTAGATGCACATCAAGTGGCTGAACTGGTTAAGTTAGTTCAAAACCCACCCGCAGGTGAAGAGGCTTTCGTTCTCGACCTGCTTGAAAATCGAATTCCCCCAGGTGTTGATGAAGCCGCTTACGTTAAGGCTGCTTTTTTAGATGCGGTTGCCAAAGGCGCTGAAAAATCACCGATTCTGTCTGCTGAGCGTGCTACTGAGTTGTTAGGCACAATGCAAGGCGGCTACAACATCGAACCTCTGATCGCGCAGCTGGATAATCCAGCGTTAGCACCTTTAGCCGTTAAAGCTTTATCTCACACTCTGCTGATGTTTGATTCTTTCCACGATGTGGTTGAGAAGATGGAAGCGGGCAATGAGTTTGCTAAGCAAGTGGTTGAAGCGTGGGCGAATGCAGATTGGTATTTAAGCCGTCCAAAACTGGCCGACAAAGTCACTCTGACAGTATTTAAAGTTTCTGGTGAAACCAACACCGATGACTTGTCACCTGCACCAGATGCATGGTCACGTCCTGATATCCCATTGCACGCGTTAGCTATGCTGAAAAACGCCCGTGATGGTATCGAGCCTGATGTTGCTGGTGCCGTTGGCCCAGTGAAAAAAATTGAAGCATTAAAAGCACAAGGTCATCCATTAGTATATGTGGGTGACGTTGTGGGTACGGGTTCATCACGTAAATCTGCGACTAACTCAGTACTGTGGTTTATGGGCGATGATATTCCATTCGTACCTAACAAGCGCGCTGGCGGTTTCTGCCTTGGCGGTAAAATTGCACCGATTTTCTTCAACACTATGGAAGATGCGGGCGCACTGCCAATCGAGCTTGATGTGAACAAGATGGAAATGGGCGATGTGATTGACATCTACCCATACGCCGGTGTGGTTAAGCGTCACGATAGCGACGAAGTAATTTCAGAATTTAGCTTAAAAACGGAAGTCTTGTTAGACGAAGTTCGTGCTGGTGGTCGTATTCCATTGATCATCGGTCGTGGTTTAACTGACAAAGCCCGTGACGTATTAGGCTTAGGGTTATCTGACGTCTTTGTACGTTCTCAAGATGTCGCTGATACCGGTAAAGGTTATACGCTTGCGCAGAAGATGGTCGGTAAAGCTTGTGGCGTAGCGGGTGTGCGTCCTGGTCAATACTGCGAACCTAAGATGACGTCTGTCGGTTCACAAGACACGACAGGTCCTATGACCCGTGATGAGCTGAAAGATTTAGCTTGTTTAGGTTTTAGTGCTGATTTGACTATGCAGTCATTCTGCCACACTGCGGCTTATCCAAAGCCAGTGGATGTGAACACACATCATACTCTGCCAGATTTCATCATGAACCGCGGCGGTGTATCACTGCGTCCAGGTGACGGTGTTATCCACTCGTGGTTAAACCGTATGCTGCTACCAGATACCGTTGGTACGGGTGGTGACTCACATACGCGTTTCCCAATAGGTATTTCATTCCCAGCGGGTTCTGGCTTAGTAGCGTTTGCTGCTGCGACTGGCGTTATGCCACTCGATATGCCTGAATCCGTATTAGTGCGCTTCAAGGGCAAAATGCAACCGGGTATCACACTGCGTGATCTGGTTCATGCTATCCCATTAAAAGCCATTGAACTGGGCATGCTGACCGTTGAGAAGAAAGGTAAAGTAAACATCTTCTCTGGTCGCGTACTGGAAATCGAAGGTCTTGAAACCTTGAAAGTTGAACAAGCTTTCGAATTGTCTGATGCTTCAGCTGAGCGCTCTGCTGCCGGTTGTACCATCAAGTTAGACAAAGAACCTATCATTGAATACCTGAACTCAAACATCATCATGCTCAAGTGGATGATCGCTGAAGGTTATGGCGATCGTCGTACGATTGAACGTCGCATCAAAGGCATGCAAGAGTGGTTAGCCAATCCTGAGCTGATGAGTGCTGATAAAGATGCTGAGTACGCTGCAGTAATCGAAATCGACTTAAATGACATCAAAGAGCCAATCCTGTGTGCGCCAAACGATCCTGATGATGCCGTTTTACTGTCATCTGTTGCGCAAACTAAGATTGATGAAGTGTTCGTAGGTTCTTGTATGACCAACATCGGTCACTTCCGCGCAACCGGTAAGATGCTAGACAAGTTTGCTAAAACCCTGCCAACACGTCTGTGGATTGCACCACCGACTAAGATGGATAGAGATCAGCTGACTGAAGAAGGCTACTACGCGATTTTTGGTCGTGTAGGCGCGCGCATCGAGATCCCAGGTTGTTCACTGTGTATGGGTAACCAAGCACGTGTAGCTGAAGGTTCAACTGTGGTATCGACTTCTACCCGTAACTTCCCTAACCGTTTAGGTACAGGTGCTAACGTTTACTTAGCCTCTGCTGAACTGGCTGCGGTTGCTGCGCTGTTAGGTCGTCTGCCGTCACCTGAAGAATATCAAGAATACGCTAAAGAGTTAGACGCAACTGCGGCTGACACATACCGTTACTTGAACTTTGATCAAATCGAGTCTTACACAAAAAAAGCATCGGAAGTGATCTTCCAGACAGCTGTGTAATCGATTGCCGTTAAGGTAACTTGATGTAAAAAGCCAGCGTAAGCTGGCTTTTTTGTGGGTTTGTTTTATTTCTACATCTATATGCACCAATGAACCCTATCATAGTCATGCTTTAGTTCTTACATCACAAACTCGCTACTTACTAATGGTCACGCGTTGTCGCTATTAAAACAAATCCATTTAAGCCGATCCGTAGGTCAATCACACGCTTAGCCTCGTTTAATCTTCATTTTAAAAGACGAAAGTCTTCTATTTTTATAACTACTAACAAATCATCTGATGGCTTTTGGCTATACATAATGCGAAACAAAGGCGTAGTCTTGACTGAATTGTGGATAACTTTGGGGGTAAGTGGTGGGTATGGTGTGGCTAGATTAGATAATTAGAATTAACTGCAAATTTCCTTAAAATAGGGGTTGCGGACTTTCTTAATCTCCCTATAATGCGCATCCACTGACACGGCAGACAGCGTTAAGCAGGCTGGTGTGACAGTTCATCGATGAGTTTAGTGATTGATGAGTGTTAAGAAAGTTTGCAAAAACTCCTTGACGCGAAACGGGAAATGCGTAAAATACGCAGCCCTAGCCAACTGGAAGCGTTCGACGCTCAGTCTGGTACTCAAGTTCTCTTATGAATATTGAGTTGCTCTTTAACAAGATAAAACAAGAAATCTGTGTGGACACTCACAGGTGTTGAGTTAATCGAAACTGCTTAGCCTTCGGGTTGGCAGTCAAAAATTTAAATCAATGTAACAATGAGTGTTCATAGTAATATGTACAGTTTGTTTCTTTAGTTAGAAACAAAAAATCAGAATTCATT